>NZ_JBSFUK010000004.1:443748-503952 GCF_053591755.1 Streptomyces sp. NPDC002926 | reverse complement strand
CCCGACGGCCGCGCCCCGGCCGTCGGGCGCCGGCGCACGTCAGCGCGTCAGGCAGGTGGGATCCGCCGGCGGAGAACCTCGTCGGCGAGCCCGTACGCCACTGCCTCCTGCGCGGTGAAGACCTTGTCGCGGTCCATGTCCGCGCGCAGGGTCGCGACATCGTGGTGCGTGTGCCGGGACAGGACCTCCTCGACCTCGGAGCGGACCCGGAGCATCTCCTTGGCCTGGAGACTGAGGTCCGAGACGGTCCCCTGCCTGCCGCCGCTCGTCGGCTGCCCCAACAGCACCCGGGCGTGCTCGAGAACGAACCGCCGCCCGGGGTCTCCACCGGCCATGAGCACCGCCGCGGTCGAGGCCGCCTGCCCGACGCAGAACGTCGAGATCGGCGCGCCGACGAAGGTCATCGTGTCGTAGATCGCCATGAGTGAAGTGAACGAGCCGCCAGGTGAGTTGATGTAGATCGCGATCTCGCGGTCCGGGTTCGACGACTCGAGATGGAGCAACTGGGCGATGACGACGTTCGCTACGCCGTCGTCGATCTCTGTGCCGAGGAAGATGATGCGCTCGGACAGCAGCCGACTGAACACGTCGTACGACCGCTCTCCCTGCGGGGTGCGCTCGACGACGTTCGGGATCGTGTACTGGCCCATGTCAGAGCCCTACCCGTCGCCGCGGTCCGGCAGGACGGACATCGTCGAGCGACTCGACGACGCGGTCGACCATGCCGTACTCCTTCGCCTGCTCGGCGGTGAACCACCGGTCGCGGTCGCCGTCCCGGGAGATCGTCTCCTCGGACTGGCCGGTGTGCTCCGCGGTGATCCGCTCGACGGCCTTCTTCGTGAACTCGAGGTTCTCGGCCTGGATCGCGATGTCGGCGGCGGTGCCGCCGATGCCGGCCGACGGCTGGTGCATCATGATCCGCGCGTTCGGCAGCGCAAAGCGCTTCCCCTCCGTCCCGACGGTGAGGAGGAACTGCCCCATGCTCGCGGCAAAGCCCATGGCGAGCGTAGTGACGTCGTTGGGGATCAGCCGCATCGTGTCGTAGATCGCCAGCCCCGCCGTCACCGCCCCGCCCGGACTGTTGATGTAGAGGCTGATGTCGGTCTTCGGGTCCTCCGCCGACAGAAGGAGCATCTGCGCGCACACCCGGTTCGCGGAGACCTCGTCCACCTGGGTGCCGAGAAAGACGATCCGCTGTGCGAGGAGCTGTGCGGCGAGGTGGTCGTCGAACCGCGTCGCAGGTGTGTCACCCTCGGCGGCTCGTGGGTCCATGACCGGGTCCCGGACGGTGATGAGTGGCGCCATCGGTCCTCCTTGGTAGTGGGACCGCGGCTCGGGTCAGCCGCGGTCCCACTACTCTTGGCCTGCGGTTGGCGCTCCGTCAGCTTTCTTGGCCGGGAGCAGATTCGCTGACGGCAGAGGGGGCGGGTATACCGGTCGCTGCCGAGCCCGGCAGGGCGCTACGCTGCGCCGGCTGACCACACGGAGTACGGAGAGCAGGGCGGGGATGCAACGAATAGGCCCGAGACGGGTGTTGGTCACGCTGGTGGCCCTGGGCGCGGGTGTCTTTCTTCTGGGCGCCGGTCTGATGCGGTTGGAGACACGGCTGACGGGGGTGGCCGGACAATTCCGCGCCGAGCGCTGCGAGATCTCGGAGTCCCGGCACGGCGACGACGGTCTGCTGTGTTCCGGATCCTTCGAGGCTGAAGACGGGGCCTTCCGGATTGCGCGGATCGATGTCGAGACCACGTTCGACGAGAAGCCGACCGAGCCGGTGGCCGCCACGGTCGACGGCCCCTCGGCAACGGTGGCGGTCGAGCACGGCGTCGGGGCCTGGCTGGCTCCAGGAGCCACCGGCCTGTTCTGCCTGCTCGTCGCGGCTTGGAACATCTGGTCGGCCGTGCGTCGCCCGCGAGGTACCGGCGCACCCGCGGCGAGCGACACCGCGGAGGCGGGGCGGTCTCAGCAGTCCCCGGCCTGAGCGGGACGGGGGGTGAAGCGTCCCCGGTCAGCGGCGATCGCGATCGGGGGCGCTTTCGCCCCCCTGCAGGGCAACGTCGGCCATCGCTGCCCGTCGGCGGTATGGAGAGGGCCGACTCCCTGCCCGGCACGGCAGTCCGTGAGGTCAAGGAGGAGACGGGCTCGACGTGGAGATTACCGGGCTGGTCGGCACCTACACCGATCCCGCCATCGACGACACCTCGCGGGATCAACGCTGAGAAGGGCGACCATGTGGGCACGGCAGGTGGGGTACAGCCTTGGAGACCACATCTCACGTGGCTGGTCCAAACGCTGTCATGCGGAAGCCACCACCTCGCCGGCCATCACCTCGGGAGGGTTGGGAAGTAGTGACGCAAGGTTGTCCCGCACGAAGTCCGCAGCTCTCGAGATCGATTCTTCCGCACCAGCCTGGTCCTGGAAGACGCTGGTCGAGACCATCACTCCGTCCCCGGCATCGATCCAGTAGTAGGCCACGAAGCCGGAGACTTGGCGCATGAGCGGCACGAACCCCTCGTTCACGAGACGTGCCGCCTCGGCCGAATCGGTCACCCCTTCGTACCGCCGGACTGCTGCGTACATCCCCAAGCTCCTCACGGCGTTCTGGGTTCGTCCTCTGCTGAGATGTCGTACCCCTGTGACGGCTGTCTGGCTCATGAGGTGTCCGGCAATCACCTGAATGGCCGCCTTGGGTGATCCGAACGGCGGCCGCCGGCCCGGACCCAAGGCCCTGCGCAGGTGGCCACGAGACAGCCTCGACGTGGAGTAGAGCAGCCTGGACCGGTGGCTGCCCACAGCACAAAGAGGCTGTGAAAGCGGCTTGATGACTCAAGTCAGGACTCGCTCACAGCCTTTTGAGCGAATCATCCGTGTCACCCGTCATCGACCTCATGACCGTTCGTTAGGCTCGGCCGCCCCACAGGTTCCGATCTTCACGGAGGGCAGGACGGCGAGGATCAATCGCGAGCGGCTCGTCAGAACGCTGACATTCTGGCTGCGTCCCGCCTTCGCGTTGCGAGTCATCAACCGGTTTCAGAGGATCGTTGGTTTCGACCGCTCGATGGCCCTGGCGTCCAGCGCTCTCACCGCACTCGTTCCGCTCACGATCCTCGGCAGCGCCGTCCTGAGCGATTTCGTCCACTACGACTCCGCGGACCGGATCATCAAGCGCTACAGCCTTACCGGAGCGGGCGCCGAGGCAGTCAACTCCCTCTTCACCCCTGCCGAGAGCACAAACGCGAGTGCGGGCATCTTCGGGGTGGTGTTCCTGACGATCTCGGTGCTGAGCTTCGCGCGGGCCTCGCAGCGGCTCTTCGAGCAGACTTGGGAACTCAAGCCCCTCAGCGTGCGCAACACACGAAACGGCCTGTGGTGGATCCTCACTCTTGGCTGCTACGCAATGGTCACCGGGTGGCTCTCCGTAGTCCTTGGCGGGAGCGGGCTGGGTTTGGTGACCGTGGTCAGCGAGGCAGCGGTATCCGCCGTGTTCCTTGTCTGGAGCGGCTGGATCCTGTCAGCGAAGCGGATCACCTGGCCCGACCTGATCCCTTTCGGCGTCACTGCAGCCGTCCTGACAGCGGTCTATTCCGTCGGCGCAACCCTCTACCTGCCGCGTCTCTTCAACTCCTCCGCCTCACGCTACGGCGTGGTCGGTGCCGTATTCGCGATGATCTCGGCCTTGTTCGGAGCCATGCTCGTCCTCGTCGCATCGGCTGCACTGGGACGAGAAGTACGAGACGAGCTCAGCCGGATCCGTCATGGCCGACGCCCTTCAGACCATGAGGTCCGCCAGGAGTGGGACAGCGTGGTCGAGCAGACACGGTCACGTTGGCGCACGGCACGGGAACAGGTCTCTCACCGTCGGACCAAGGGCGCGGACCACTGACAGGCGGGGCCGTCCATGACCGGCATCCACGTTCCCAACGTCTGTAGCCAGGAGGGAGATTGCGAACGAGGCTTGGTGATCCATTACATCCGGCCCGGTTTCCACGTGGCGGGTGAGTGCGAGTCGGACTTGTCGGGTGGCTTTGTCTACCCCGTACTGCTTCTACTCGTCAGTCGGCGAGGAAAGGTGGCGATGGAGGTCGATGTGCCGAAATTCGTATACGGCGCCTGCTTGCCTGAGAATTCCACGAGGCTCATGGGCATCGCGCAAGAACCTCAGCAAATCGCGGGGAACTCGACGCTGAGTCCCTGGGCTTGATCATTCCCAGGCTTGCGGTGGGTCTCTGGGGAGTCTCATGGATCAGCAATCGAGCGCAGGCTCACCGCGGCGAGCGGCCTCAGCGAGTCGACCCCCGGGACGAAGGCTGACTTCAGCTCATTTCGGTGCGCTCGGCGGGACAACCAGTGTCCCTCGCTGCCGCCTACCGCACAGAGTTCGCATCAGATGAGCACCAGAACGGTCGGTGAACCGCGGTCAGTACGGACCACCGCGCAAGCGCACTCATTAGGGTCAGACCAACCATTCACACAGCTCAGTTCAGCCGTTGAAGGGTGGCGGATTCGTCCTCTCCGGCCGGGAGGACGGTGGCGCGCGAACCTGCCGCATGCTGTGGCGGTGCTCCGGCCGGCACGTCTGGTGGAAGTGGGCGGACCGTCCGGACGACCCCCTGGAGGTCTGCCCGCACCCAGGGCTGTTCCGGTCCTGACATCTACGGCTGACACCAACACCGACACACAGCCGCGCCCCTGAGCGACCCGACACGGCAGCCGGAGCCCCAGGCGCACGTGAGGCTGAGGGCCAGCGATCGAACTCGGTAGAGCGGGTGTCGCAGGTTCCGAATCCTGCCTGGGCACCAGCGAAAAAGACCACCAGTCGATCAAGGCTGGGGGTCTTTTACATCCGGATCTGACTGTGAGGATGTCGATGCCGGTCACTCACGGCCGGGTCGCCTCTTGAGTAGCCAGTCACCCGGCGGAGATTCACAACCAGCTGATCACGGTGCTGATGCCGATGCACATGAGCGCGAGGCAGACGATCAAGCCCACCATGCATCCCAGTCCGAAGAGCACGTCATGGACGGATCCCGGCTCGGTGGGTTCGTCCGCCCCGGAGCCCAGTTGGTCCCAGTCCATCGGTTTCCCCGCTGACTGCGATGCAGCGAGGCGCATCGCAGCCAGCTGCGCACGAGCGAAGGGAGTCTTCGCTGCCGCTTCCGAGCCACGCCAAGCCAGTGCCCGCATACGGTCGACCGGGTGTCGGTAACGGGCTTCGAAAGCCGCCAGCTCCTCGGGAGAGCGTCCGGCGTCGAGGTAGCTCCAGCGGCCGGCTTGCACCGACTCCCCGAACAGGCGATAGACGTCCGCGAGCCTGACGCGAAGAGAGAGGTCTGCAGGGAAAGAGGACACCAGCCCACGCAAACGCTGCCGTGCCAAAGGAAGGCGGCCCGCCGCGAGGTCGGTGTCCACCTTGGCCAAGGTGTTCTCGATGGTCACGATTGGCCATGATCGCTTCCGACCAAGGCGCGCGCCAGCGGTTTCCTGTGCAGGCCTCGCGATGGCGGTACAGCAGCGGAGTACAGAAACCACGGTGACCGTAGTCCACCCCAACGCACCCGACCAGAGTCCGCCAACACTCTGTGTCATCGCCACCTGGCTCAGCTCGCCTTGCCCAACCGGGCAACCGCCCGCACCCGCGCTGCCACGTCATGAGCCGCTGCGGCCGACAGCCCCGTTCGAGACTAACTGGGGAGTGTCCTGCCCGTACTTAGCTTGACGCCGTCCCGGGCGAGCCTGCGCTGCCATGTGACCCGTTGGATCAGGCGCGCAGAACCGTGAGCCCGTCATACGCGGCCGTGACGATCTCTAGTCCCCGATTGTCGTCCGCGGGTTCGCGCATCTGATGTGTCACGTACGCCACTGCCATACGGGCGTCAGGATCGATCATCACCAGTGAGCCGCCCCAACCGCCCCACCCGTAGGTGTTGCCGAACAGTCCGTAGCCCAGACCCCAGCGCATCGGCATGCCCAGCACGCGGTCATCGCCGTGGAACTGCTCCTCCCGGGCTCGGTCACAACCCGCCTGCGACAGCAGCCGCGCGCCCCGCACCGATCCTCCGCAGGCCATCACGGACTGGACGAGGGCGACCGAGCGGGCGTTGCCGAACCCGCTCGCCGCAGGGATTTGCGCACGGCGCCAGGCCACGCTGTTCCCGTCGTGGACCCGTATCGGGGTCCCGGCGGCGGGAGTCGCGCCGCCGGCGGCGGCACTCGCGGCGTAGCCGTCGTCCCGGGACTGTGGCGGGATCGTGAGCGCCACCCGGTGGTCGTGCTCGGCGGGCAGGCCGATGTGGAAGTCCGCGCCCAGCGGGCCGGCAACCTCGTCGGCGAAGAACGCGCCCGGAGTCCGGCCGGTGATGCGGCGTACGACCTCGCCCACGAGGAATCCCTGGGTGAGCGAGTGGTATCCGGCCTCGCTGCCCGGCTCCCATTGCGGAGCCTGCGCGGCCAGTCGTGCCGTGGCGGACGTCCAGTCGTACAGCTCCGCCACCGGCCCGTCCCAGTCGGGCAGGCCGGCCGTGTGCGCGAGCAGGTGGCGTACCAGCACCTTCTCTTTGCCCGCCGCGGCGAACTCCGGCCAGTACCGGGCGACCGGCGCGGCCAGGTCGAGTTCGCCACGGTCGGCGAGAACCAGGGCGCACAGCGCGGTCATCGTCTTGGTGGCGGACCAGACGTTGACGATCGTGTCGCGCTGCCACGGGATCGTACGGTCGGCGTCGGTGTATCCGCCCCAGACATCCACCATCGGCCGGCCATCCACGAAGACGGCCACCGAGCCACCGGCGTCTCCCTCGTCCAGCAATGCCGCCAGCGCGCTGGGCACGGCAGTGAACAGATCATCGTATGAGCCCTGAATGTCCGCCATGCGGAGAATCTAGCCAGCCTGGGGTGACGCGAGGCAACTGAATTCCCGGCCCGCCGGCGGCGACTGTCCCTCAGTGGCTTCCGGCGCTGGGGCGATGCCCGGTCGGGCAGGACACTCCCCAGTTCGTCTCGAACGGGGTACTCAGCTTGACGCCCGTCCCGCCGATTCCGCAGTACCCCGCCGGGTTCATGGAACGACCCCGCACCGTGGCCGCCGCCCTGAGACGAGCCAACTGGCCCGGTTCTGGCCGCTGCCGGCCGAGTTGTCCGCGAACTCCCCCGAGATTGTCCGTGATCGGTAACGGACGCATCCCGTGGCCGCCGCCCTTCGTCCTGCCATGTGGTCGCAAAGTGACCGGGGATCGGCCAGGGACTGGGCGAAAGCGGGGCGGACATGGCACGGCACGGTGGTGGGCGGGGCTGGTACGGCAAGCTGGTCGGGGCGGCGCTGGGGGTGACGGTGCTCGCCACCGGTGCCTCGGTGTGGACGGCGCAGGCCAGCGCCGTGGGCGGCTCGTCGCCAAAGGCGGCCGCGTCGGCGACGCCGGGCAGTGACGTCAAGCAGGTCGCGGTGACCATCGCGCACGCCTCGGACAAGGGGACGCGCGGCGTCAACATCACCATCGACGACGGCCCCGACCCTGTGTGGACCCCTCAAGTGCTGGACGTGCTTCGGGAGTACGGGGTCAAGGCCACGTTCTGCATGGTGGGGATGCAGGCGCAGGCCCACCCGGACCTCGTGAAGAAGGTGGTCGCGGCCGGGCACCGGCTGTGCAACCACTCGGTGTCGCACGACACCACCATGGACAAGAAGTCCGAGGCTTACCAGTCGCAGCAGATACGCGACGCCGAAGGCATGATCACCGAGGCGTCCGGAGGTGTACGGCCGATGTACTACCGCGCGCCCGGCGGGGCCTTCACCCCTCACAGCCGTACGCTCGCCGCTTCCCGGGGGATGCGCCCGCTGGGCTGGAACGTGGACACCAAGGACTTCGAACGACCGGGCACGGACGCCATCGTCGCCACCGTCGAGCGGGAGCTGCCCAATGGGCCGACGCTCCTCTTCCACGACGCGGGCGGCGACCGTTCCCAGACCGTCGAGGCCCTGCGCCGGATCCTCCCCTGGCTCAAGGAGCAGGGCTACTCCTGCGGCTTCCCGGTGCGTTGAGCGGCCCTGGTCGGTCCCGGCGTTTGTGAGGTCCCGGCCCCGGCGCGAGCGCCACCCCCAGCCCGGGCTGGGCAGCTCAGCGGCGTCGAGCCCACAGCGTGCCCTTCAGGGCGCACGACCACGGTCAGTGGCAGTCGCAGCCAGTCCCACGGGAGGCCTGGGCCCTGGCGGCAATGACGCCAGCGCTCACCCGTCCGCCTTCGCGACACCGATCGGGCAGGAGACGCCCGTCCCTACGAGGGTGTACCTATGTGACCCATGCCGACGACGAAGCGAGTAGCGATCTACTGCCGGATCAGCCAGGACCGGGGCGGCGCCGGACTCGGGGTTGCGCGTCAGGAAGAGGACTGCCGGGCACTGTGCGCTCGCATGGACTGGGATGTCGTCTCCGTTCATACGGACAACGACGTGAGCGCCTACTCCGGAGCGCCCCGCCCTGCGTGGCAGGAACTGTTGGCGGAGGTGCGTCGAGGCGATGTCGACGCGATCACCGTGTGGCATGTGGACAGGCTGACACGCTCCCCACGCGAGTTGGAAGACGTCATTGATCTTGCGGACCGGCATGGCATCGACTTGGCTACGGTGAGCGGCGAAATCGATCTCGCGACGCCGACCGGGCGCATGGTCGCCCGGATGCTCGGTGCCGCTGCCCGTCATGAGGCCGAGCACAAGGCGGAGCGTCAGAAGCGGCAGCGCCGTCAGGCTGCCGAGGCGGGGCGGATAGCCGGGGGAGGGAAGCGCCCCTTCGGCTACGAGGACGATCGGCTGACCATCCGGGAGAGCGAAGCCGAAGTGATCCGGGAGGGAGTCCGGCGCGTGCTCGCGAACGAGAGTCTGGCGAGCATCTGCCGTGACTGGCAGGCGCGCGGCATCGTCAGCCCGGCGGGCAAGCCATGGAAGGCACATGGGTTGCGTCGCCTCTTGGCGTCCGCACGGATCAGCGGCCGTCGTGAGCACACGCCTCGCGACTCGTGGGAGGGAACGAGGCCGCTACTTGGGGAGATCGTGGCGGATGCCGTGTGGCCCGCGATCGTGAGCCATGAGGACTCGGACCGGGCGCGCGGGATTCTGTCCGACCCGACCCGCCGGGAGAGGGTGGAAGGGACGACGCGGCGTAGCTATCTGCTCTCCGGGGTTCTGCGATGCGGGAAGCCGAAGGGGGATGGCAAGCCGTGCGGGTGGTGGATGAACGGACGTCCGCGGAGCGGGGTTCCCCGTTATGTGTGCCCCAACACCCCAGGCACGGACTCGTGCGGGGGTACTGCGACCAATGCAGAGCGAACGGACGAGCATGTTCGGGACATGGTGCTGGCGGCGCTGGAGTCGCCCGTGTTCGTGGAGCGGCTGCGCAGCCAGGACGACACCGGTCGTGATCTGTACGAAGAGGTCCGGGCTGATGAGGAAGAACTTGAAGAGCTGGCCCGCGACATGGGCGAGCGACGCATCAGTCGCAAGGAGTGGATGATCGCGCGCCAGCCGATTGAGGAACGATTGGAGCGCAATCGCGGGAAGCTCGCGAAAGTGTCCCGTGTCGCCGTGCTGATGGGGTTCGTCGGCACCTTCGAGGACATGCAGGCGCGTTGGAAGCGTATGAACAACTCCCAGCGACGGGCGATCATCACTGCCTGTGTACGGTCGATCGAGGTACACCCGGCGAACCCGCGCACGAGGTGGGACCCGGAGCGCTTCGTGTTCGACTGGGTCGCGTGACCTGGAGATCGTTGCCGGGCTGCTCCGCCGGGGCGACGAGTTTGAAGACCTGAGCCACACGTTCGATGACGGCCAGGTCTTCAATCACCGGCGGCAGCCCCTGACGGGCCCGGGACTTGGCGACTCTCCTTCTCAGCTCATCTGGCACCAATAGCACCTCCGGCGGGTTCGGACGTCGCGTCGCGTGCCGCCTCGCGGTTGGCTGCCAAGTCCTCGGCGATCCCCGCCGCGATGAGGGCGGCCCCGGGGGTGTGTCCGGAGTCGATGTAGCGCCAGTGCGCGTCAGTGACCGTGTCGGAGTCGTCGGGCAGATCGGCCCCGGCGGCGGTGCGTTCGTGTTCGGCGCGTTCGGCGCGCAGGGTCGTGTAGGTGGTGGAGTAGGCGCGGGATTTGGTGAGGATGTGGCCGCGGTAGCCGAGGGTGTGGGCCCAGGCCCGGAGGCGTAGGGGTGCGAATTCGGGCAGGCCGCCGAGTCGCCAGCAGGCGCGCATGAGGGATCGCAGGTGTGGGGAGACGGCTGCGCTCTCGATGTCGTCGGCGGAGGTCAGCCGGTAGTCGGTGCCGGCGGCGGTGTCGGCCGCTCCTTTGGTGACGTACTTGGCTACGTACGCGGCGACCGCGTCATCTGCGAGCCCCTCACCGTTGCCGAAGGCACGCAGGGGCCGGGCGTCGAGCTGGGCACCCCACCGCAGGGCGAGTTCGCCGGTGGCCAGGCTGTACGGGGTATGGACCGTGACGGCGCGCGCAGCGGCGTGTACGGCACTGGTGAGTGCGTCGGCGGTTGCCCAGGGCGGGGGCGGGTCGTGGGGACCGGCCGGACCGTCCAGGCGCACGACGGCGTGCACGTGGATGGCTGCGCGCTTCTGGTACTCGGCGACCTTGGCGAAGGACAGCCGGGCGTGGTCGGGGAAGTTGTTTTGTGTGATCCCGGCGGTCGAGGCGAGGGTGCGGCGGACGGTGCGGGTGAAGCGGGCCCAGAGCTCCCCGGTGTGGGCGTGCCACAGGACGTGGCCCGGGTAGTCGTAGCAGTCGCGGCACAGTGGCTGGCCGACGAGGGGGTCTGTGTCGGTGTGCCGTGCGGAGCAGCCGATGGACCGTCCGTGTTCGCAGTGCCCGGCGCGGCGGGGGCGGCAGCGCTCTTCCCCAGTGGTGATGTGGTGCACCGGGCCGAAGCCGGGAGCGGTGAGGGTGACGAAGAGCCGCGGATGTGCGCGTACCGCGTCGGGGACGGTCTTGCCGCCGACGAGTCCGGCGCGCACCAGGTGGAAGGTGTCTCCGGCGTGGAGGCGGGAGCAGGGCGGGCAGACGGTGGCGCGCCGGTTGCGGCAGCGGACGAGGAGGCGTTCGCCGGGCTCTGTCCTCGTGTCGTAGTGGTGCAGGATTTCGCCGCTGTAGGTGTCGCGGAGGGTGGTGGCGCCGGTGAGGTGGATGGGGTGGGCGCAGCCGCCGGTTGCGGTGATTTGTTCCAGCCAGCGGGTGAACTGCGGGTCTTGGGCGAGGCGGATGGTGTCTTGGTCGACGTCGGGGAGCTGACGCAGACGCGCCGCGCGGTCGAGCACGGCGCGTCTGTCAGCCGAGGTGATGTCGGCGGTGATGGTGGGGACCTCCCTTGTCGGGCCGCCGCGGCGGCACGGACGGATGGTGGGTGGGCTGTGTCCATGGCGATCACTCCCTGTTCGTTGGCCAGTTGGCGGATGAGGTCAGCGGATGGTTCCGGTCCCGCGGCAGCAGCGGCAGCGCCGCCGGTGTCCGGTGCGGGTCTTGCGGTAGCGCTCGCCCTTGCAGACGGGGCAGCGCACGCGGCGCATCGGCATACGGCTCCCTGTCAGGTGTGGGTGAATCCGGAGAAGATCCAGGTCACGAGGCCATCCACGGTGAAGATGACCGGGGTCTGGCCGAGGTAGAGCCCGAACAGGCCGATCATCACGGCCTCCCACGTCTTCACATCGCGGGAGCGCACCAGGAGGACGGTGATGATCCCGAAGACCAGGGCGAAGGGAATCGAGGCTTCTTCACTCATGGATCTCACTCCCTTCCGAGGCCTTCAGGGCCTGGTCCAGGCCGGGCAGCCCGGGCGTCAGGCCTGCGTAGGCGGAGGCGGTCTTACGTGCCTCTTCGGTGGTGGTGAGGTGGGAGCGGGCCCGGTCCCAGCCGCCTTCTGTCCCGGTGCACACGGCCACGCCCTTCTCGTGGGAGGTGATGGACTGGGCGACGGCGACGGCGTCCTTGTTGAGGTCGCCCAGGGTCATTTCGGCTGTTGCGGGGTCGTTGACGCGGTGGCAGATCCGCCCGGCCAGCTGAGCGCGCAGCGCGGTCACCCCGGGCCCGAGGTCGGAGCCGACGCGTTGGCCTGCGACCACGAGATGCACACCGAGGGCCGCGCCGAGCTGCCCGAGGCGCAGGAGGTAGGTGGAGCACTGCTCGGCTTCCGCCCTGCCCTCCCTCGTGCCGTCCGTCAGGTAGAGCTCGGCGAGCTCGTCGACGATGACCACCACGGGCACCGGCCGCACGGTGTGGGGCAGGTCCCAGATCGAGCGGGCCCCGACCTGGCGGCAGATGCGCATCCGGTCCTGGATCTCGACCACGAGCGCGCCGAGTACCGCCACTGCCTCCCGCCGGCTGGTGGTCAGCGCGGTGAGGCGATCACCGAACAGACCGAGTTCCATGCCGCCCTTGCAGTCGATGCCGACCAGTGCCACCGGTTGCGGGGCGAGTTGGCACACCAGACGGGCCAGGAGGGTGGATTTGCCCGACTGGGTCGCACCGGTGATCAGCCAGTGCGGAATCTGCCGCAGGTCCATCACCCAGGCCCCGCCCGACTCCAGCACGCCGACCAGCGCACACAGCAATTCGGCCGGGGCAGAGGCCAGGCCCGGCCGTTCCAGCGGATCCCGGGCCGTTGCCGTGATCAGCACGGTTCCCCGCTCCGGGGAGGTCACCCGCACCCCGTGCACACGCCAGGTATGCATGAGCGCGTCGGCCGCTGCGATGAACGGGCCCGGCGTCTGCCCCGGATGCAGCCGCACCACCAGGAACAAGCCCGTCGGGGTGGCGCGGGGGAAAGAGATGCGCGGGGCGATGGGGCGCACCGGCTCTCCACGCATCTCCAGGTCGCCCACGATCCGACGAGCCGGTTTGTGGGTGACGGTGAGACCGTTGAACTGCGCGACCCTGCGCCAGGTGACCAGCACCCGCACAGCGGTGAACGGGTATCCCGTCAGGTACCAGAACCACACCGGGCGCCGCTCCCGCAGCGCGGCCCCGGCCACCAGTAACCAGGCCAGCGCGGCGAGAGCGAACGCGAGCACGATCGGTCCCATCACGCGCCACCCGCCTTACTGGCAGCGGAAGTTCCCGTCCCACCGCCGGCCGGTACGGGGGTGATCGCGGCGGCACGGAAGCTGATCCCGTGCCGGTCGCCCATCGCCCAGGCAAACGCCTCCAGGCCCGTGACCCCGACCTCCGTGCCTTCCGTGACGCCCTTGGGCTCCCCGGTCACCGAGATCTCGATCACCGAGACCCGTCGGCCTTCCTGGCGGACCATGACGGCCACGGTGTAGATGGTGTTGCCGTCCCGGTCTTTCTTCACCTCCTTGGTCTCGAAGTTGCTGACCTTCGCTTCCGGCTCGACAGCGCACCGCAGTACGCCGAGCCGGGATGTGTCCACAGGTATGGACTGCATGGATAGTCGGCCTCCTTGGCCATCCAGACGCCAGGATCAGCCTGACGTCACTCGTACTGACGAGTGACAACCATGCATGGCTTGACGCGAGAAGGCAAGCACTTATGCTGACGAGTGACGTGACACGACGGGCGTCAGCCGCCCGCATACCAGCGCGCGCCCATGAGCGGAGGCCACAGACATGGCAGGCATCGAGCGCCCCGGACCCCTGTACCAGCAGGTCGCCGCCGCCATCCGGCAAGGCATCGCCAACGGCGAATTCCCCCCAGGCACCCCACTCCCCTCAGAGGCACAGCTCATCGAGCGCTACGAAGTCAGTCGGCCCACCGTGCGCAACGCCATCGCAGCACTGCGGTCCGAAGGACTCGTCGAAGTCCGGCACGGCAAAGGCAGCTTCGTAAAGGGCACGCCGACGCCGCCGCTCACGATCGAGCGCACCGTCACGCGCAGCGGAAAGACGTTTACATCGGAACTCACCGAGTGGACCCAGGCACACCAGCCGACCGTCTACCGGACCGAAACAACCGGCACGACCGGCCCGCTACTCGAACTCTCCGAGGGCGAGGCACTGTTCGGCGTCGACCGCGTCCTGATCGACCCAGCCACCGGCGCCCGCGCACTGCACCGCCTGCTGATCCCGTTCGCCACCGCCGAGAACACACCGCCCCTCGCCGACGCCCCCGACACCGCGCCGGAAGGGATCTACACCGCTCTCACCGCGGCCGGGCACAAACTCACCTGGACCGAGACCGTACGAGCCCGCATGCCCCAGGCCGACGAACGAACCGCCCTGGAACTCCCCGACGCCACACCAGTCATCCACACCCTGCGCGTCACCCACGGCACCGACCACCAGCCCCTCATCCTCGAAGAACTCCGCGCCAACGGCAGCCAGGCCCAACTCACCTACCGCATCACCGCCGACAGCCCCCGCACACTCCGCGCCGTCCGCAACTGACAGACCGCCGACAGGCCGGATCGGTCCAAACCTTCTTCACTTACTCAAGGCTCGCTGCGCTCGCTGCCCGACCGAGGTTCGGTCAGCGAGCCAGATCAACGCCAACCCAGCCGCCGCCACGCAGCACAGCCACCATGGGCGCGGCACCATCCCCATGCCCGCCATGAGCCCGAGTGGCCCCAGAAGGCTTCAAAGGCGCCAAGGCACCGGCACATCGGAACAGCGGCGGAAGCTCGGGAGAACACCACAGTTGACGCTTGGGGCGTCTGCTTTCCCGGCCTCCTGAACAGCGATGCTGTCTGACACGAGGTCAGAGGTGCCGCACGGAGTGCGGCGGCGCCGGCCGGACGCCGCCGCGCTTGCCCCTCCATGTCTACGCCACCGGGGCCGCACGTCGTCGCCCGCCCGCGCCCGCAAGGGGGCGAAAAGAACCAGGCCGGGGGTGGGGACGGTCGGCTCCGCGGCTTTACCCACACTCCCCGATTCGGGACCCGCGTCGAGCAAGACCAGGGGGCCACTCGGACACATTGCGGGCAGGGGTGAAGCCTGCCCGAGTAGCCGGCAAGCGTACGGCCCCCTGATCATGCACAACCCCAAACCGGGCAGGACACCGGCCAAACCCACTCCGCCGACCTTTGCCATTTCCACGCCACGGTGAGGTGACCCATGTCACACTGACATCTCGCGTGAGTTTGAGGGGGCTCAATGGGGACCGATACTGAAGAATTCGCGATTATGGTTGACGTAGCGATCGAGAGATTCATCGATCGGATCGACGCGGCGCGCGACATCATCGACATCACATCTCCCGTAATTGCGGCCGCGGACAGCCAGAAGGCGGTATTTCACAAATTCGTCGGCGGATTGAATTATTTGACACGTGAGGAATTGAACCAGTTCTTTGGCCTACTCGAGAAGTCTGGAGAAGAAGCCGCGAAAAATAACGTCCCTTGGCAAGTGGAATTGCTGAACGCAGTCTGGGAGGAGTTCAAGGGCAAGAGTTGGACGTCCAAGCTTGCTACGGACCTTCATGCCATGCTTCGGCGGCCGTCACGAATAGACTTTCTGCGAGAGTCTACGGTCGTATCTGCAGTAACCTCTTTTGAGGTTCTTTTCTCCTCTCTGATTTCGTCGTTCCTCAAGGTGTCCCCTCAGGCGCTCGATGCTATGTCAAAGGAGAAGGAAAAAGAGTTCTCGCTTCGCGACTTGAAGAGTCTCGCAAACATCGAAGAGGCTGTCGATCTCGCTGTATCTCGGCGAGTTGATGAACTCATGTTCGGTAGCGTGTCGGATTGGCGCAGATTCTGCATCGACAAGCTGAACATTAAATTCGAAGAGCTCTGCAGCGATTGGGTCGCGGTCCAAGAAATATTTCAACGCCGACACGTCCTCGTCCATGCGGGAGGGGTCGCATCGGCCCGATATGTCAATGCAGTATCGACCAACGGGAAGAGGGGGGAAGTACAGGTAGGAAAAAAAATTCGCACCAGCGAAAATTACGTGCATCAAACGCTTGATTCAATCCTGGCCTTCGGAATCCTGCTGGCAAGTTCGGTCGGCATGAAATTTGCAAAGGACCGCGAGGGTGTTATCTTGAATAGCCTTCACAGTCTTACCTATAGTCGCCTGCTAGCCAAAGATAACGATATGGTTAGACATTTGTGCACTGCGGGAGAAAAGCTCGCAATGGAGTACGACGGTCAGTTGCTTTTCAAGGTCAACGGATGGATCTCCCAGAAGCGCACGGACCCGGAGACTACTGCGACACAGGTTCGTGAATGGGACACCTCCGCGCTTGAGGATAGATACAAGCTCGCGAAGGCATGCCTACTGGGCGAGGCTCAGAAGGCACTTGAGATGATGAAGAAGATGCATTCTGCTGGCGATTTGAGCTCTGAAGACGTACTCGAATGGCCTCTATTTGAAGGGGTGCGCGAAATACCCGAGTATGTCGAATGGAGTAAAACGATAACGCTTCCGTTCGGAATTTCAAGCCTCCTCGGCGAGGAATACTATCTCAGCACCCGAACAAAGGTACTTCACGTGGAAAAGTGCCGCTCTCGCGGTTCTGCGACGAAAATAGATTCACTTGCCGACTTCGACACTGATAAGCATCGAGTCTGCTCTATCTGCAACCCGCTCAAATGGGAAAGTTGACTTGAAGGATGGTCTCTCGGAGTGCCGCTCCCGTCCGATACTGTCCCTCCGGGTCGAGAAGCGACCGGTATGGCCGCTGCTGGCCGATCCGTCTAGAGCTACGGATCAGAAGAATGCCCCTGCCATCAGACGCCGGACTCCAACGGACGGACGCGGCAGCAGGTAGACCGCCCGACTCTCAGGACGTCGCGATGACGCTGCCGAGCCGCCCGCCCTGGTAGTCGTTCCATGCCTGCTCCACACGCACGGCCACAGGCGCAGGAGTGGGGAACTGCACCTCAGCCTCAAGTCCGAAGAGCAAACGGGACAGCCGGCGCGGGCTCATGAGCGCGTCACGCAGCCGGAACGTCATCTTGCTGCCTTTCATCCTCCATGAGCACGGTCTGACCGACCAGGTCTCCGAGGGGCACGCGGAGGATGCGCGACAGCTCCGTGAGCATGTCGATACGGGGAGGCTTCCGGCGCCCTGTCTCGATCTTTGCCAACCAGTCGGTGCTGCGCCCGACCAGACCGGCGAGTACCTCTTGCGTGTAGCCACGACGCTTCCGGTAGAACGCGATCCGCTCGCCGATACTCAGGTGATCTCCGAGACCACGCACTGCGTGCTGCCTCCTGCTGGGTGGGGGTTGGTTTCACGGTACCGAGGCCGTGACGAGGCCGGTAGCTGGCCTCGGTCAGTGCTTGGTCAGAACCAGCGTCAAGGGTCAAACAACATGAGACCCGGACACAGTGTCCGGTTGCTTAGAACAGCCAGAAGCTGTACTCAGTGACCTGCATTGAGGGCATCATCTGGGACATGACGACACCGGCGAGCCCGTCAGGACAGCAGACGAACCTCCGAAAGGTCTTCTACCAGTGTCAATTGGGGAAAAGTGACCTTGACAGCCTGTTTGCAATGGCATGCGAGGGAATACCCCTGCCTCAGGTGAAAATCTCGACCACTGCTGGGGTGACGCTAATCTGGAAGCCCTCTTTGGGGGAGCTTGTGGAGAGTGTCCGACGTGACGCGCCGGAGATTCATGGGGATTGGGCAAATCTCACGCTTCAAGCTGATACCGCCTCCGAGGAAAGAGGGGTGAAGATAAGTATAGACAAGGAGCGAACCGAGGTTAATGTCTCGGGGTCCGACACGACCTGGGCGTATGGCCAAATAGCCAGAATTGAAAAATTCCTGGTTTCGCGGGGTGCGGTATTCAGTTCCCCGAGGTATGAAAATGTCATTACCTTTGTCTCTCTTGCTTTCTTTGTGGGTCTCGGGGCGTTCTTCCTGATTCATGGCGTAGATGACGATACTGTTGCGGATTGCGTCAGGCAGGCGAATAACGCCTCAAAGAATGACGTTATCTTTAACTTCTTCATGACGGTGACTTTCTCCTTCGGATTACTTTTTCCCTTCTTTCAGCTCATGAAGCGTCGAGCGTCGCGAGCGCGGTTGAAAGTGGACGTGGATGTGTCAAGGGATTCGTGGTGGTCGCGGCTCTCCAATGGAGAAAAGATCGCCGTGGTGGTAGTTCCGCTGACTGCGCTAGGGACTCTTGGCACGGTAGTTACGGCCGCTCACAATCTGTGGGGCAAGTGACTGGAGGCTCTGACGTCGTTAGGTGCTTCAAAGCTGGAGAATGAGATCTTCGGATTGGATGTGGGCATGAATGATGCAATGATCGGTCTTTTAGGGGGTATCGGAGGTGCCGTTATCGGTGCAGTCGGAGCCAGTCTTGGCCCACTGCTTATTCAGAGACGCCAAGAGCGCCACCAAGATAGGAATCAAGAACAAGCACTCTTGCGTGATCAGCAGCGAGAGGACGATTCCTACGCCCGTGGGGTCCTGGAAGATTTCATCAGGATCCGGGTGGCATCGCGCGAGTTTCTCGATGTGTGTGCTCGTGAAATTGACTCCATTAAGCTTGGAGTCCCGGTCGATGCGGATGCTGCAGTTGCTGCTGCCAGGCCGATGGCGGGGCTCGCGTACTGGTTTGAACTGGAGAGCGTAGAAGAGGGCAGAGTGTATCGCGCATTCATGGAGGTGCATTATAAGGTTGTCTATCTGATTCGTCGATCAACGAGTCCGGAACCACCATTTCACGATTCGGCGAGTCGAGAGCACTGGCTAAATGATGAAGTGCTCCCAGCGTTGGAGGACCTCCAACAGGTGCGTGCAGAAATGATGGCCGACATGCTGAACGAGGTTCGCGTGCGAACGGCTGAGGCGGGCATCCCGGTTCCGCCTCGTATTGCAGAGAGGCGAAGCGTTGACGGGTCCGATTCGCTTCAGTAGGCGTCAAGATGAATACCTTGAGCTGCCCTTCTGCCTCTGTGGAACGCTGGTGAGTCAGCTCTCACCTGACGCGGAGTCCACGAATGGGTGCGTTCCCCTCATACTTCCCCCAGCGGTGGCAGGGCGAGGAGAGACTGGAGACCGGAAGGGTGAGCGGAGCCCGCTGTGAGTCTGTCGTGGCGCTGAAGCGGGGCCGTCTGTGGGCCGTCGAAGGGTGGCCCACAGCGACCAATGCCGACCGCCCGACCACAGGTCAGCGCTGCGCCGAACGTCGATCGCGTGAGGTCGCTCCGGGCCGACGTCACTTCCTGCGCAACAAGAAGCGGAGCGAGGACGATCCAATTGGGCTGCGCGATCCGTCTGGCGCCTATGGAGGACCCCACTGACGATGGATCCGCCCAGAGTTCCGACGACAGCGATGAGCGCAACAAGGATGGCCTGCATGCCCGTAAGTTCAGCACTCCCTGGTTCGTCCTGACGAGACCGCGTGCCTGCGGGCTGTTCAAGTCCCCGGGGTGTCGCTGCCTGTCGAATGCGTGTCGACGCGAGGCATCGAATAGTCACGCAGCGATCGACTTGGCAGGTCACACCGTGAACGACACCCGCGTGAGCAGGCGCCTTCTAAGCGCTTGGTCGCAGGTTCGAGAAAGAAGTACAGCAACCGTGCCGACCACAGATGACCACCCCGAACCGCTACCATCCCCGCGACCAGTGCGGGATCCCTCAGCGACCTACACGCCCGTATTCGCATCGAGAGGGTCAGCCTGTGCCACAGGCGTGCCAGATCGAGGGGGGAGTCACGGGGAACGGCGGCTGCCAGCGGGGCTCAGGAACCGCAGGCGCCAAAGCCAACGTTACCCAGGTCAGCGCCCAACTCGCCCTACCTCGCTCCTAAAGCGGTGATTGCTCGACCCACCGCTGCAGGCGGGCGCAGGCCACCAGTGCGCTGCCGTCTTCGGTTAAGTAGATCAGGAAGGTCCATTTCTGATCGACAGAATCGATCAGCCCTCCGCGCACCGGCCGGCCATGCTCGCGGAGAAGCTGCACCATTCGTTCCAGCCCAAGAGGTTCGACTCCGCGCAGCCGCATGCGCCGCAGTCGGATTGCAAAGACCCCGGCATGCTGCTCTGCGGGATGCGTCGTATCCCACACGCAGTAGGTGGCGCCGCTTCGGATAGCGGCCAGAGCAGCCGCGGAAGCCTCGTCGTCACCGGCCAACAGCTTCTCCAGCAAATGCCGTTCCATGTTCACCCCCGTCGAGATCCTGCGGTACCGCAGCCAGGTACCGCAACCCAGCAATTGCCCCGCCCGGTAACGTCCCTCTGGGGCCAGTAGCGGCCGGAATGGCCGTCACTGGCCGATCCGCTAGAGCTACGGATCAGAAGGTGACCGTGCCCGATCCGTGCCCGACAGGCCGGTAAACCACGGTCAACAGCGGCTGCCAGGAACAGCCGTGCGGCTCGCCCTGGCACCCGTTGCCGCTGGTTAGGCCGCCAACTACGCCCAGAGGCACGGTGATTCCCAAGCTCAGGGCGTGGACCACCGCGTCGGCCAGCCGCGCTGAAGGGAGAGACGCTCCACACGGTCGGACAGGTCGTCAGGTACCTCCACGCCCATACGGCGAGCAGTTTCTATGCGGTGCCTCACATGCCCGAGGATGTTGTCCAGTCCCTCGTCGCTACGCGTGGCGAAGTCGTCGAGAGTCTGCGTCATGAGCCGGTTTTGGTCTGCGTCGGAATAGGGCACAGGATCGAACATACCTGCCTAGTCAGGCGGGCGGATACAGCAGGGGGATACCGCAACCACAGCAACCAGCTGCGCCCTGTAGCACCCCTCTGGAGCCCCGATGCGGCCGGCATGGCCGTCGCTGACCGATCCGGCTAGAGCTACGGATCAGAAGGTTCGGCGCACCGATCCGTCCTGAAGCGTGACGGGGCTAGGATCGCAGCGGGCGAAGCCGTAGCGCAGGGGTAGTCGCGCGCGGTCTCCAAAATCGCGAGGACGCCGGTTCGAATCCGGTCGGCTTAGCCTGCCCCCGTTAGGCGTCTAGGACGATGAGCGTCCGTGCCAGACGTGTGCCAGTACGGCTGGCGACCCGCGGTCTATCCCGGTCACTCAAGGGGCTGTCTCAGAGTGACCGGGAGGGCCTTTCCGCAGCTCAAGCATCCTGTACCAACTTGTGTGCCCGGTGATTCCCAAGCTCAGGGCGCAGCACCACTTCCATCGATGCTCAAGTCCTGCCGCATGCCGGTCCTGAGGGCAGCAAGAGCGTCGTCGTAGCTACGCCGCCCCTCCAAATAGACCTGTTCAGTGACCAGCACTCCTTCCATCACACGATCACGGAGATCGCGCAGCCGGCGGAAGGCATTCTCCGAGGCCTCCACCACGCCGGGCGGCGCCGTAATAGTGATCTGATACCGCAAGCCGATGCACGGTCCGAACGCCTCACGAGCCGTGGTCCGACGCGTCGCGAGTTCCATGTCCGGATCTCGAGCCACGTTCCCGCAAGTGTGACGAGCCTCAGACAGGCAAGCCAGATAGGCGCCATATAGGGTGCGTCGCGTCTGTATTTCACGGTCCTGGTGCTCTCGCTGCCAGCGTCGACGGTCGAGGAGCATGGCGGAGCCCATCGCGATCGCGGCTCCAACTACCGTGCTGGCTAGGGCGATCCACTCCATGGCCTGACCGTAGCTGCTCCGCTGCTTGAGACCGCGCTCACCCCAGAGCCGCCTCAGTCTCCGTCTCATTCAGTCGCGTTCAGAGTTGTTCATCCCAGGCCGGATTCGGTCGCTGCCACAGCAGCGAGCCCGCAGTGAACGCAGGTGAACGCCCCCGGACGAACCCCTCACCCCAACCAACAGACTTGGAAAGAGTGCGCGCTACGTTCCCCCGTCGTCCAGATGCAGCGCACCGTTCAGCTTGCCTTGCCTAGCCGGGCAACCGCCCGTACCAGTGCCGCCACGTGATGAGTCGTTGCCGCCGACAGGACCAGGCGCACCGCCCCGGAACCGTCTCCATTCGCCTTGGCCCGCCATTCGAGCCCGGTCGTGTCGAACCCAGCCGTCGCCAAAGCGTCCGCCAGCTCTGCACCGGCTTCCGTCGCGTCCCGCCAGCCCGCCACGTAGTCCACCCCATGCACCCACACCACGTCGTCAGGATGGAACGACTCGTCCTCGAAACCGGCGTCCTCTGGGTCGTGCATCTGCCTCAAGTCCCTTCCCCGCACGTTGGCTTGACTTCAACGACCGGGACTCATCGAGCGTGAGCACGACGACGACCCCGGTACCATCGGCACCGGGTTGCATCTGCATCCCACGCCGGACCGCCCCGCTAGCTGACCAGGCGAGGGGCGGTCCGACCCACAATCGGCTTACGAAGACCGGAAGTTAGAGGATCTGTGAGCAGGGATCGCTGATCACTGCCAGCGGCACGTAGACCACGATCCAGAAGAGAACGATCCCGAACGCGAATAATCGCTGCCTCATCAGTGCGCACCGCCGCTCTCAGCCCGAGTAGCCCTGAGGAATGTGGTCGCTGCGGCCCGGAATCCCGTATGACCGGAGCGGCCCGCATGCTGCAGGCACCACACTTCTGGTGCCTCCCTGCTGTCAGCAGGGCCTGAGGATTCCCCGCACGTCGTGCACTCGGTCTCGAAGATCGGCCCGCTTCCCGAGGCATCGACCTGCAACACCCAGTCCGCGAACCGCCACACCGCACCTACCGCCATCAGTGCCGCCCTCCTCTGGACTCGCCGCGCGCGAACCGGCTTCCGCGATCCACCGTCAGGAGCGAGGCCGCACTGACCCGCAGCGGAGGGCCGGACTTGAAGAGCAGGACCACCAGCGGGCCGCCCGAGGCGTACCGACCGGAGCGCACCGCCTTGACCTCACGCCACTGACCATGGGCGCTCACCCAGTCGCCGCGCTGCACACGCAGCGCCATCACTCGGGCCATCACGCCTCACCTCCGTCGGGAGCTGTCACCACGGCCCAGACCGCCTTGCCGACGCCGACCCGCTCGTTCACGCCCCACTGGTCTGCCAATGCGGCAACCAGGCCCAGCCCGCGCCCATCCTCGGAATCCGGATCGAAGTCGCGCTTCTCCAGCCAGGTGTCGGCCGCATCGTGGACCTCGATCCGCACACCGCCACTGGTCGGCAGATAGCGGGTCTCGATCTCCCGCCCGGGCGAAACCCGTGCGTGCCGTACGGCATTGGTGACCAGCTCCGAGAGCACGATCAGCGCGGCGTCCTCAATCACGACCAGGCCCCAGCCGGCCAACGCCTTGCGCAGCTCCATGCGAGCCAGGCCCACGCACCGGGGATGGCGAGCCCAACGGCACATCACTTCCGGGAGTTCGTCCTCACTCATGACGCGATCCTCGGGCCGGAGACTAGGACGGAGGAACCTCCCCCAAACCCCACTTTGGGACGTCCCGCGGAGGGTAGAACGTCCCTAGCACCGTCCCAACATCCAGGGAGAGACTGCGATGCAAAACGAACGGCTTCGCGCCGCCATGGCAGCCGGAGGGTGGACGTACTCCACTTTGGCAGCGAAGGCGGAGGTGGACCCCAAGTCCGTTGAGCGATGGGTCAATCTCGGCCGGACACCGCGCCGTGGCACGGCCCTGCTCGCGGCTGAGATCTTAGGAGAAGACGTGCACGCTCTCTGGCCATCGCTTCGTCAGGCTCGCGCTGCCCGAGCCGTCAGCCCCGAACTGGTGGCCTTGCACGACCAACGCGCCAACGTCCCTGTGTCCACGTTCACGGACATGCTGGCGCAGGCCGCCGAGTGCATCGACATATTGGTGTACGCCGCTGTCTTTCTGCACGAGGCATACCCGCGGCTCAACGACCTTCTGCGGGAGCGAGCCGCCGCAGGCTGCACGGTGCGTATCGCTGTCGGCGACGCCGAGAGCGAGAACGTGAGGCAGCGAGGCGCGGAAGAGAAGTTCGGCCACGGCATTGAGTCCCGCTGCCGACTCGCCCTCATGCACTACCGTCCCCTGCTTGGCGTGCCCGGCATCGAGCTCCGGACCCATGCGACGACGCTGTACAACTCTCTCTACCGCGCGGATGATCAACTACTGGTCAACGCCCACGTGTGGGGGGTGAACGCCTATGGGGCACCCGTATGGCACCTCCGTCGCAACGGCGACGGCGGGATCTTCGACACCTACGCGGCCAGCTTCGATGCCGTGTGGTCGACAGCCGAACCGGTAGGGGAAGAGTGACCGTGGCACGGACCGAGTACTTCGACGACCCTGACGCTCCCAAGCCGAACAGCTTGGTGGTCGCGGCGTCCGCAGTCGTGACCGACGAGGCGGGACGCATCCTGCTCCAGCGTCGCCGTGACAACGAGCTATGGGCACTGCCGGGCGGCGGTATGGACATGAGCGATTCCCTCCCGGGCACGGCCGTACGAGAGGTCAAGGAAGAGACCGGCCTCGACGTCGAGATCACGGGCCTGGTCGGCACGTACACCGACCCCCGCCACGTCATGGCGTACACGGACGGCGAAGTGCGCCGTCAGTTCAACGTCTGCTTTACAGCTCGCGTGCTCGGCGGTCAGCTCACCATCTCCGACGAGTCCACGGAACTGCGGTTCGTGTCGCCGGACGAGCTGGACGCGCTGCCCATGCACCACACGCAGCGGCTCCGGATCCAGCACTTTTTGGAGCACCGAGAGTGGCCGTATCTCGGCTAGCGGAGCCAAACCCGCATGTACTGTTGCCTGCCGCCGCAAGGGATCAGTCGCACGCGCAGCGGCCCAGTCCACGCGATCGAGCGCTATGGTGGGCAGGTCGTAGTAGCTTTCACCAACACGTCATGGAGCAGCTCGATACATCGCTGGACAGGGCCACGGCCGTGCGGCGGTTCGCGCCAACGGCTACTTGTCCGTTGCCTCCGGCGCTGGGGCGATGCCTGTCGGGCAGGATGCTCCCCAGTTCGTCTCGAACGGGGTACTTAGCTTGACGCCCGTCCCGGCGAGCCTGTGCTGCCATGTGCCCCATCGGCCGCAGCCAGCTGTTGAATGAAGCAGCCCGTCATCCCCGTAGGTCGGCAAGGAGTTCGTCTCCAACGGGGTATGGGCGTTCTTGGGGCAGCAGTCGGGTAGCGGAGGCCAAGTCCCCGCTGCTGACGAGGGCCTGGATCTCGTGGGCGAGTGGGGTTACGTCGCGTATGGAGACTGTCCACTCGTCCGCGTAGCGTCGTGCGGCCTCACCGGAGAGGCCGAGTTGTAGGGATCGGTATGGCAGGGGCTGTAGGTGCGGGTCCCGCTCGGGGTCCCACTGCACGCGGGTGGGCGCGCGCTTCAACTGACGCTGCCAGGTGGCCCGGTCGGGGTGTACCCCGCGGACGTAGCTTGACAGGCACGCGTGGCGCAGCGCCCACTCGAAGCTGTCACGGCTGATCTCGACAGCGAGGACGGTCTCCTGCCCCGCTTTCGCGCCCCAGCCGCAGCGGTACATCATCCACAGGAACGACGGCTTGATCCATGTCATCCTGTCCCGCTTCCACGCGGCGGGGAAGCGGCCGTCGCGGACGGCGGGCTGGCCGATTTCCGGGGAGTACGCCTGGTAGACGGTGATCGTGGATTCCGTGTAGGTCGCACGGATCCTGCGTTGCGGTTCTTCCATGGCGTACAGCGTGGGGTCGGCCGGGTTCGGGCGGCCACTGATTTTCGACTGCCCTTCACTGCGATAGAGAGCACCTGCCGCAGCTCCGTGCGGTTTGCCGGTGCCGCGGCCACCCTTTTCAGATCCCTGGGCTTACACGGGCTACTTATCCGTGACCTCCGGTGCCGGAGCTACGCCGGTCGGGCAGGAAGCTCCCCAGTTCGTTTCGAACGGGGTACTTAGCTTGACGCCCGTCCCGCCGATCCCGCAGTACCCCGCCGGGTTCTTGTCGAGGTACTGCTGGTGGTACGCCTCCGCCGGGTAGAACGTACGGCCCGCCGCCGGCAGCACTTCCGTCGTGATCGTGCCGTACCCCGATCCCGTCAGGACCTTCTGGTACGCCTCCCGCGACGCCTCCGCCGCCTCGGCCTGAGCCGTCGAGTGGGTGTAGATCGCCGAGCGGTACTGCGTGCCCACGTCGTTGCCCTGGCGGAAGCCCTGCGTCGGGTTGTGGGACTCCCAGAACAGTTTCAGCAGCTCCGCGTACGAGACGATCTTCGGGTCGAAGACGACGCGTACCGCCTCCGTGTGACCCGTGAGGCCCGAGCAGACCTCGTCGTATGCCGGGTTCGGCGTGTAGCCGCCCTGGTAGCCGACCAAGGTCGTCCAGACGCCTTCCGTCTGCCAGAACTTGCGCTCCGCGCCCCAGAAGCAGCCCAGGCCGAAGTCCGCGATCTCCAGGCCTTCCGGGTACGGGCCCAGCAGGGGGTTGCCCAGCACCGTGTGGCGGTCGGGGACGGTGAATTCGGGGTCGGGGCGGCCGCGCAGGGCCTTGTCAGGGGTGGGGAGCTCGGGGGTGCGGTGGGACAGGAACATGCGGGGCTCCTCGTGGTGTGGGGTCCGTAGAGGGAACGTACGGACCCCTGTCGGGCATTCCTCGGCCTGCCTCGATGCGCCGTCGACCTGCTGCCTGCTGTCTGCCTGCTGTCGCTCTGGCATCGACGCGCGCCCTGCCGCGTCAGTGCGGCAGCGTCGCCGGGCTGCCGCCGTTCGCCTCGTACCCGGCCACAGCCAGCGCCCGGCAGACCGTGTACTCGGCCGCCGGATCGCCGCTTTGTGTCCACGGCAGTGCGCCAATGTGGCCGTCCACCCGCACCAGCTGGTTCATCGCCTCCGCCCACCTCTCCGAATGGACGAGGAAGAGGATCAGAAGGTGGCGTACGTGCGCGAGCATCGGGTCGTCGCCGCTTGCCGAGTGCACCGCGAAGAGCGCTCCCTCCACCGCCTTGGTGACCACCGCGCTCTGGTAGAAGCCCTGCACCAGGATCACGTCCGGGATGTGCTCGTACACCGCGAAGAGCGGGAGGGCGGCGAGGAGCGAGCCCTGCGGCGCGCGTGCCGCGGCCGTTGTCGCGAAGTGGTCCGCCTCCTCGCGGGAGCCGTGCCACTTCTCGCACCAGTAGTGCAGCGCGGCCAGATGCGCGCCCATGTGCTGCGGCGCGCGGTCGATGACCTTCGCCCACAGCTGGTCGAACTGCTCGGGGGAGTAGCCGAGTCCGCGTGCGACGGCGAGTTCGACGATGTACGGGACCGGGTCGCCCGGTGCGAGCAGTGCCGCCTCGCCGCAGACCGCGCGGGCCTCCTCCAGGATGATCCGGAAGTCGTCCGTCCCGGCGGTCGAGGACCGCCAGGCCTGCTGCACCAGGAACTCGGCGTGCACCTGAGCGGCGCCCGCGTCCTTCGGGGACTCGGAGCGCCAGGCGCGCAGCCACGCGCCGCCGACGCCCGGCCGCTGCTGGAGCTCCAGCGACGCGGCGCCGGCGAAGGCCTGCACGCGCTGCCAGCGCACCTCGCCCTCCTTGGAGGTGCCGGCCAGCAGCTGGGCGGCGGCCCGCCACTCCTGGGTGCGCTGGACGACATCGAGCACGTCGAGGAGGTCCTGGTCCGGTCCCGGCAGCCTGATGTCCAGCTCCTCCTGGCGCATGAATCCGTACGTGGCCGGGTCGGCGGCGTCGGGCGAGCCGGGCGCGACCTGGCGGATGCCGGAGCGGCGGCGCAGCAGATAGGGACCGAAGGCCGCGGCCAGCAGACCCATCGCGATCAGGAACCAGAGAATCTCCATGACCCCATTGTTCCGGACAGAGGTCGGGCCGGGCCACGCCCGGGGTCCCGCCGGGACTACGCTCGGACCTCATGAGTGACGAGCAAAGTGTGCACAGCTTCGAGACCCTCGCCATCCACGCGGGCAATACCGCGGATCCGCTGACCGGCGCGGTCGTCCCGCCCATCTACCAGGTATCCACTTACAAGCAGGACGGGGTCGGCGGGCTCCGCGGCGGCTACGAGTACAGCCGTAGCGCCAACCCGACCCGTACCGCGCTGGAGGAGAACCTGGCGGCCATCGAGGGCGGCCGGCGCGGGCTCGCCTTCGCGTCCGGGCTGGCGGCGGAGGACTGCCTGCTGCGTACGCTGCTGGCGCCGGGTGACCATGTGGTGATCCCGAACGACGCGTACGGCGGCACTTTCCGGCTCTTCGCGAAGGTCGTCTCGCGCTGGGGCGTGGAGTGGTCGGTTGCCGACACCTCCGACCCGGTGGCGGTACGTGCCGCGGTCACCCCGAAGACGAAGGTGATCTGGGTCGAGACGCCCTCCAACCCGCTGCTCGGCATCACCGACATCGCGGCCGTGGCGGAGGTGGCCCGCGGCGCGGGCGCGAAGCTCGTCGTCGACAACACTTTCGCCAGCCCCTATCTGCAGCAGCCGATCGCGCTCGGCGCGGACATCGTCGTGCACTCCCTCACCAAGTACATGGGCGGGCACTCGGACGTTGTCGGCGGTGCGCTGATCGCGGCGGACAGGACGGTCGGCGAGGAACTGGCGTACCACCAGAACGCGATGGGCGCGGTGGCGGGCCCGTTCGACGCGTGGCTGGTGCTGCGCGGCATCAAGACCCTTCCCGTCCGGATGGACCGGCACAGTGAGAACGCGGGCCGCGTCGCCGAGATGCTGACCAAGCATCCCAAGGTCACCAAGGTCCTTTACCCGGGGCTGCCCGAGCACCCGGGGCACGAGATCGCCGCGAAGCAGATGAAGGCGTACGGCGGCATGGTGTCGTTCCGTATCGCGGGCGGCGAGGAGGCGGCGGTCGAGGTCTGCAACCGCGCGAAGCTCTTCACGCTGGGCGAGTCCCTGGGCGGCGTCGAGTCCCTCATCGAGCACCCGGGCCGGATGACGCACGCGTCGGTGGTGGGTTCGGCGCTGGAGGTCCCGGGGGACCTGGTGCGCCTGTCGGTGGGCATCGAGTCGGGCGACGACCTGCTGGCGGACCTGAAGCAGGCGCTGGGCTGACGAGCTGGAGAGGGCGCAGACCGGGGGCAGGCACGTACCACGTCCGTCCGGCGGCCGGTGTGTCCTCAATCGCCGGGCGGGCCTGACCCCGGGCCCGTCCGGCGAACGACGTCAGGCGCTGACCTTCTCGTCCTCGAGAGTCTCGCGGATCTGCGCGCGCAGATCGAGGCTGTCCGTGTGCCCGTGGACGGAGACCGCGTGTTCGGCGGCGGCCCGTACGACTTCCTCCTCCTCGCCGGAGATGGTGAGGGAGCAGTCCATCTCGCTGGGGAACTTGCGGCAGTCGGCAACTTTCCTCGTCATGACGACCTCCTCGGTCGGTCTGTACGCCGCTTCCTCCAGCATAGATCCGTACAAGTCGGATACATCCGGATGGAAAGCCGTTTACCAGCCCTCCAGCGGAGGAGTCGTCTTCGTCGGTGGTGTGACCCACGGCTCTGCCGCCGCCGCCCAGATCGCGAACGCGATCGCCGCCGCCATCAGCAGCAGCCATGCCGCGCGGCGCAGCGCCCGGTGGCGGCGCAGCAGGCGGGTGCCGTGCTCCGCGGCGCGCTCCGCAAGATCGGCCGGGACCGGCGGATGCCGGGTCTCCAGCATCCGGCGGACCTCGTCCTCCTTGCGGTCGGGGCCGCTCACGACACCGTCTCCGCCGGGGCGCTGCGCATCGTCGCGATCGCGCGCGTGCAGATCGAGCGGACCCGTTCCACCGGGAGTCCGATCAGCGCCGCCGTCTGTTCCTCGGCGACCCCCTCGTACAGGCGCAGCACCAGGATCAGGCGCTCCTGCGGGGTGAGACGTTCCAGTACGCCACCGTGCGTCTTGTGGTGGCGCCAGGCGCTGCGTGCGAAGCGCGTGGCGAGTTCCTGGCGTGTGCGGTCGTACGGATCCTCGCCGCGCAGCCGGTCCCACTCCGCGTACGTATGGGCCAGCGCGGCGGTGAGCAGCTGCTGCGCGTGCGGGGTGACGCCGGGTGCCTCGGCGGTGAGCAGCGTCGCCGCATGCAGCAGTCGGCCGGCCGCGCCCGCGACGAATGCCTCGAACTCCCGGGCCCGGCGACGCCCCTGGGCCGTCTGCCGCTCGCTCACCTCCTCATATAGAGGCAGCTGCGCTCCCCGGGTCAAGAGGTCGGCGGCGTCTCCGTGTCCACGGGCGGCAGTCCGGCCTGGCGGGCGGAGAGCGCGGTGTTGAAGCGGGTGAGCAGAGTGCAGAACGACTCGCGCTCCGCCTCCGTCCAGCCGTCCGTCACCTGTGCCATCAGCTCGCGCCGCGAGGAGCGGACCTCTTCGAGCCTGGCCTGTCCGCGCGGGGACAGCTGGAGCACGACCGCGCGGCCGTCCTCCGGGTGCGAGGTGCGCTTGACGAGGCCGGTGTCGACGAGCGGCGCCACCTGGCGGGTGACGGTCGACGAGTCGATGCCCATCCCCGCGGCCAGCGCCTTGACGCCCATCGGGCCTTCCAGGTCGAGCCGGTTGAGGAGCAGATAGGCGGCGCGGTCCATGGAGTTGCGGACCTGGCCGACCCCGCCGAGCCGGGTCTGTTCCGCGCGGCGTGCGAAGACGGCGACCTGGTGCTGGAGGGCATCGAGGAGGCCGGGGTCGAGATGAGTCGTCATGTCCTGAGAAGTGGGCATGGCTGCCGTGGCTCTCTCGTGCGGTGGTCGGTTGGTGGGGGACAGAGTACGCGGCCGTGACCCGGTGCGTACCAGCGCTGCACAAACCGGTGGGGAAGCACGGGATCCGGACGGCCGCCGCGCCGGTGAGCTGCGAGACTTGGTGTCATGAGCTTCAGTACGTCTGGCACCTTGCGTCCCGTCATCCTCGACGACATCCGCGGGGCGCAGAAGATGCTCTCGGGTGTCGCGAGAACCACCGCGATGGAGGGCAGCAGACATCTGTCGCGGCTGGTGGGCGCGCCCGTCCACTTCAAGTGCGAGAACCTTCAGCGCACCGGTTCGTTCAAGCTGCGCGGGGCGTACGTACGGATCGCGGGCCTCTCCCCCGAGGAGCGCGCGGCGGGCGTCGTGGCAGCCTCCGCCGGCAACCACGCGCAGGGTGTGGCGCTGGCGTCCTCGCTGCTCGGCGTGCACTCCACCGTGTTCATGCCGATGGGAGCGCCGCTGCCGAAGGTCGCGGCGACCAGGGAGTACGGGGCCGAGGTGCGGCTGCACGGGCAGGTCATCGAGGAGACCATGACCGCGGCGCAGGAGTACGCGCGCGAGACGGGTGCGGTCTTCATACACCCCTTCGACCACCCGGACATCATCGCCGGGCAGGGCACGGTGGGTCTGGAGATCCTCGAGCAGTGCCCGGAGGTGCAGACGATCGTCGTCGGTATCGGCGGCGGCGGGCTCGCGGCCGGTATCGCTGTGGCGGTGAAGACGCTGCGTCCCGATGTGAAGCTGATCGGTGTGCAGGCGGAGGGCTCGGCCGCTTACCCGCCTTCGCTGGCCGCCGGGCACCCGGTGTCGATCGATTCGCCGTCGACGATGGCGGACGGCATCAAGGTGGGCCGGCCCGGCGACGTTCCGTTCAAAATCATTGGCGATCTCATGGACGAGGTCCGTACGGTCTCCGAGGACGCGCTCTCCAGCGCGCTGCTGCTCTGCCTGGAGCGGGCGAAGCTTGTTGTCGAGCCTGCCGGGGCGAGTCCGGTGGCGGCGCTGCTGAGTGACCCGCGGTCGTTCCAGGGGCCGGTCGTGGCCCTGCTGTCGGGCGGCAATGTGGACCCGCTGCTGATGCAGCGCATCCTGCGGCACGGCATGGCGGCGGCGGGGCGTTATCTCTCGCTGCGGGTGCGTCTGACGGACCGGCCGGGGGCGCTTGCCGCACTTCTGGCGGCGTTGTCAGTGGTCGACGCTAACGTGCTTGACGTGAGTCATGTACGGACCGATCCGCGGCTCGGGCTCACGGAGGTGGAGGTGGAGTTGCAGCTGGAGACGAAGGGCCCGGAGCACTGCGAAGAGGTCGCGACGGCACTGCGCGAGGCGGGTTACACGGTCATGGGCTGAGCCTGGGGGCAAGCGCTCGCCGTCATTCCCTCGCGGATCGCCTCGCGCATCACCTCGGGGATCACCTCGGGGCCTCACTTCCCTCGCGACACAGTCTTGAGTATCGCGATGTATCGCGTTACGGTGAAGATCCTGCCATGCTCCCGTCAGGCGGCGGGAGGACGTACACATCCAAGTTTTTTCGCACGAAGAATCCACCCACCTGCCACCTTGGGAGAACCCATATGCCAGGCGCCATATACGCCGAAGGTCTGGTCAAGACCTTCGGCGAAGTAAGGGCTCTGGACGGCGTCGATCTCGACGTCCCCGAAGGCACCGTCCTGGGGCTTCTCGGCCCCAACGGAGCCGGCAAGACCACCGCCGTGCGCGTACTGACCACTTTGCTCCAGCCCGACAGCGGCCATGCCGTCGTCGCCGGTATCGACGTCCTGAAGCATCCGAACGAAGTCCGTCGCTGCATCGGCCTCTCCGGCCAGTTCGCCGCGGTCGACGAGTATCTGACAGGCCGTGAGAACCTCCACATGGTCGGCCAGCTCTACCAGATGAGCGCGCGCGACGCGAAGGCACGGGCGGTCCAGCTGCTCGACCGCTTCAACCTCGCCGACGCCGCCGACCGCCCGGCCAAGACGTACTCCGGCGGCATGCGCCGCCGGCTGGACCTCGCAGCCGCGCTGGTCGTCTCCCCGCCCGTGATGTTCATGGACGAGCCCACCACGGGGCTCGACCCGCGCAACCGGATGCAGCTGTGGGAGGTCATCCAGGAACTGGTCGGCGGCGGTACGACGCTGCTGCTCACCACCCAGTACCTCGAAGAGGCCGACCACCTGGCCGACGACATCTGCGTCATCGACCACGGCAAGGTCATCGCCCGCGGTACCGCCGACCAGCTCAAGGCCCAGACCGGCGGCGAGCGTGTCGAGGTCGTCGTGCACGAGCGGGACCAGATCGCCCCCGCCCGCGAGGTGCTCCTCGGCCTCGGCAAGGGCGATGTCGCCGTCGCCGACCACACCCGCAAGCTCACCGTCCCGGTCACCGGCGGCGCGAAGCTGCTCGCCGAGGTCATCCGCGAACTGGACACCCGGGGTGTCGAGATCGACGACATCGGTCTGCGCCGACCGACCCTCGACGACGTCTTCATCTCGCTCACCGGCCATGCCGCCGAGCTCCAGGACGAAGAGAACGGCGAACCCCAGGAAGCCGTAGCGGCCAAGGGCAAGAACGCCCGGAAGGAGAGCGTGAAGTGACCACCACCGCGGAAACGCTGAAGCCGACGGCACCGAGACCGCGCGGCGGCGTCGTCCAGTCCGTCAACGACTCACTCGTCGTCGCCAGGCGCAATCTGATCCGGATGACCCGGATCCCGGAGATGATCATCTTCGGGATGATCCAGCCGATCATGTTCGTGGTGCTGTTCAGCTATGTTTTCGGCGGCTCCATGAACGTCGGCGGCACCACGGACCCCGGCGTCTACCGCGAGTTCCTGATGGCAGGCATCTTCGCCCAGACCGTGACGTTCGCTACGGCGGGCGCGGGCGCGGGCATCGCCGACGACATGCACAAGGGCCTCATCGACCGGTTCCGCTCGCTGCCGATGGCCCGTGGAGCGGTCCTCACCGGCCGTACGCTCGCGGACCTCGTCCAGACCGCGCTGACCGTCGTCGTCCTCGCGATCGTCGCTCTGCTGGTCGGCTGGCGGATCCACGAGGGCATTCCCAAGGCGCTCGGCGCGTTCGCGCTGCTGCTTCTGCTGGGTTACGCCTTCTCCTGGATCGGCGCACTGATCGGACTCTCGGTCCGGACGCCCGAGGCGGCCACCTCCGGCGGTCTGATCTGGCTCTTCCCGGTCACGTTCATCTCGAACGCGTTCGTGCAGTCCAGCAATCTGCCCGGCTGGCTTCAGCCCGTCGCCGAGTGGAACCCCTTCAGCGCCACGGTCCAGGCCTGCCGTGAGCTGTTCGGCAACCCCGGCGCCTCGCCGTCCGACGCCTGGCCGATGGCACACCCGGTGCTGGCCTCGATGCTCTGGTCGGTCCTGATCATCGTGGTCTTCCGGACGCTGTCGGTGCGCAAGTACCGCTCGGCGACCGCCTGAGGCCGGACGCCGACACCAGGTGATGAAACGCCGGAAGGTGCTGAAGCACCGGAAGGTGCCGGAACAGCGGAGGGGCCTGACCGCATGCGGCGGCCCGGCCGCTCCGCTGTTCCTCCTGGTTCAGCCCGTGTACGGCTTGGCCTCGAGGATCTTCACCGAGGCCGTCCTGCCGTTGGGCAGCTCGTACTCCGCGTTCTCGCCGACCTTCTTGCCGTTCACGCCGGACCCGAGCGGGGACTGCGGTGAGTACGTCTCGATGCTGTCGCTCGCGTACTCCCGCGAGGCGAGCAGGAAGGTCGTCGTGTCGTCCTCGTCGCCGTCGAAGGCGATCGTCACGACCGTGCCGGGCGCGACCACGCCGTCCGCGACGGCAGGCGCCTCGCCGACCTTCGCGTGCTCCAGGAGCTGGGTCAGCTGGCGCACCCGGAGCTCCTGCTTGCCCTGCTCCTCCTTGGCCGCGTGGTACCCGCCGTTCTCGCGCAGGTCGCCCTCCTCACGCGCAGCGGCGATCTTGGTGGCGATCTCCGTGCGCGCAGGACCAGACAGGTACTCCAGCTCGGCCTTCAGCTGGTTGTACGCCTCCTGGGTGAGCCAGGTGACGTTTTCGCTGGTCTGGGTCACAGGTGCTCCTCGTAGGTACTGGGAATACAAAGCATCGCCCTACCCAAAGGATGTGCCTCCCCGGGTGGGCGAAACCACGAGCCTAACAATTTCGTGGCGGAAGGGGGAGGACGAATGCCATCAGAATTACATCAACGCAGGTCAGCGACGAGACCCGCCGACAGCGAGCCGGGCCGGGGGACGGTCAGCGGGCGATGCACTCCACCAGCTCGGCGCTGGTGGCCCGCGCCGTTGTCCGCACCTTGACGACCTGGTCGATCCGCTTCAGGTCCCGCTGGTCCACGGCGACGTCCAGCCGCCCGACCTCGTTGCCGTCCTTCGCGCGGGAGCGCAGCGTGCAGGTGCCTGTGGCGTCTTTGTCCTTGCGCACCTCCAGGTGCACCTGGACCTCGGAGTCGGAGGTGACATCGAACTTGATCACCTCGGCGCTGATCTTCTGGCCGGCGATGTAGTCGTAACCGAACCAGCCGATCATCCCGAGCAGCGCGACCCCGAGGACCGCGCCCACGATCTTGAGCTTGCGGTCGGCGCGCTCGTCCGCCGGGCGGCCGTAGCGGCCCTCGGGGAGCTGTTCGCGTACCGCAGCCATGATCATTCCTTCCGGGGCGGGCGGCCGGAATTTTCCGGCCCCCGATTCGGTCACTATAGAAGTCTCATGCCCGCCACCCGACCGCCGCCCCACAGCGACGTCCCCGCGGGACGGCACCAGTATTTCGCGACGAATCACTGAGGATCGAGTCTTGACTGAGCAGCTGCGACTGATGGCCGTTCACGCCCACCCCGACGACGAGTCGAGCAAGGGCGCGGCCACGATGGCCAAGTACGTGTCCGAGGGGGTGGACGTGCTGGTCGTGACCTGCACGGGAGGCGAGCGTGGCTCCATCCTCAATCCCAAGCTCCAGGGCGACGCGTACATCGAGGAGCACATCCACGAAGTGCGCAAGAAGGAGATGGACGAGGCGCGGGAGATCCTCGGCGTGAGCCAGGAGTGGCTCGGCTTCGTCGACTCCGGCCTGCCGGAGGGCGACCCGCTTCCGCCGCTTCCCGAGGGCTGCTTCGCCCTGGAGGACGTGGAGGCGGCCGCCGGGCGCCTGGTGAAGTCCATCCGCACCTTCCGCCCGCATGTCGTCACGACGTACGACGAGAACGGCGGATACCCGCACCCCGACCACATCATGACCCACAAGATCTCGATGGTGGCCTTCGACGGAGCCGGCGACGCCGAGAAGTTCCCGGAGTCCGGGTTCGGCCCGGTCTGGCAGCCGCAGAAGCTCTACTACAACCAGGGCTTCAACCGTCCCCGTACGGTCGCGCTGCACGAGGCGCTGCTCGAGCGCGGTCTGGAGTCCCCGTACGGCGAGTGGCTGGAGCGCTGGAAGGAGTTCCAGCGCGCCGAGCGCACGCTGACCACCTACGTCCCGTGTGCCGACTACTTCGAGATCCGCGACAAGGCGCTGATCGCGCACGCGACGCAGATCGACCCGGACGGCGGCTGGTTCCGCGTTCCGATGGACATCCAGAAGAAGGTCTGGCCCACGGAGGAGTACGAGCTCGCCAAGTCTCTGGTCGATACCTCCCTCCCCGAGGACGACCTCTTCGCGGGCATCGGCGACAATGCCTGATATGAGCGCAAGCGCAAACCTCGCACTGACGCATCTCGTCCCTCTCGCCAAGGAGGTCGACGACAACAAGGTCACTCCGGGCGTCCTCGGCTTCATCGTCTTCGCGGCGCTGGCCGTGGGCGTGTGGCTGCTGATGAAGTCGATGAACCGCCACATGGGCAAGGTCGACTTCGAGGAGGCCCCGGACCCGAAGGCGGACGCCCCCACGGGCGGCAAGGGCAATTCGGGCGCTGCCGCGGCGTGACCGGGCGGGGTGCCCGCGGCGGGCCTTGCCCCCCACCCTGCCGCTTCCCGAAACCATGGGGCCGGCCCCTGGACCCCGGTACGCCCTCGGGCGGTTGAGGAGCGGGGGTCCGGGGGCAGTGCCCGGCGAGGGCCCCGCCCGCGAAAGGCCCCGCACCGCCAAGGGCCGCCCTCGCCTACTTCGCCGCAGTCACCGGTACGCCCATCACCTCCCGCGCATGCCGGTTCGGCACCATCCCCAGATGCCACGCCTGCCAGCCGTCCTCCAGGTGCACGCCCCGCTCCAGCATCACCGCCAGAGCCTCCGCGCAGTCCTCCAGCTTGCCGTCGCGCGACGGGTGCGTCGTCCCCGTCAGCTCGGCCAGCTCCTCCTGGGCCACCACCGTGCCGACCTCGATACCGCCCGGTGAGGCGAACGGCAGCAGCGTGCAGCGCAGGAAGCGCGCCCAGTCCGCGCCGCGATGGTCCTCGTACGAGGTGAACAGCGCCGCCGCCTCGTCGCACAGCGCCAGCGCCTGAGCCGGACGGTTGTTGCCGCCGTCGATCAGCGCCAGCTCCAGAGCGGTCCACGCCTCCCCGTGCGCGACACCGATGCGGTGGAAGTCCGCACGGGCGTCCACCAGGAGCTGGCGGGCGAAGCCGGAATTGCGCAGATTCCCGGTCTGGGCCGCGCGTTGGTCCCTCGTCACCCGGCCCGAGTGGTGGCGGGCACAGGCCAGGCCGTACACATCGCGCATCCGCGAGAACATCGTGCGCGCCCGCTCCAGCTCCCGTACCGCCTGATCGCGGTCGCCACGTTCCTCCAGCGCCTGGCCCAGGTAGTACAGCGTCCACGCCTCACCGCGCGCGTCCTCGTTGTCCCGGTGACGCGACAGCGCCTGGCGCAGCTGGTCCACCGCCGGGGCCGGATCGCCGTCCACCAGCCGGGCACGCGCCAGCTGGGTCAGTGCCCAGGCCTCGCCGCGGCCGTCGTGGGTACGGCCGTAGGAATCCAGCGCCGTACGCAACTCCTCCTCCGCGCGCGGCACATCGCCCATCCGCAGACACACCTGGCCCAGCTGGAAGTGCGTCCACGCCTCGCCGTGCAGCGACTCGCCCTCCCGGTGCAGCCGCAACGCCGTCGCCAGCAGATCCAGCGCCTGGTTGAGATTGGCCCGGTCGCGCTCCACCGCGGCCAGTGCGTGCAGCGACCACGCCCGGTCCTCGGCCTGCTCGTCCGAGGACTGCAGCTCGATCGCCTCGTTGAGCTTCGCCGCGGCCTCGGTCAGATTGCCCTGATGGTGCAGCGTGATGCCGAGGGAACAGAGCGCGAGCGCCGTGCCCGAATCGTTCTGCGCCTCGCGGTAGAGGCCGACGACCGAGGACAGCGTCGTACGCGCCTTGTCGAGCTCGCCCAGCTGGCGGGCCGCGATGCCGGTACGCCACCGTACGGAACGCTCCAGCAGTCCCTGGTCGACAGCCTGTGACAGCTCGCTGATCTCCCCGAGCCGGTACAGGTCGCCGCGCAACAGGCAGTAGTCGCAGAGCGCGCCCAGCAGATTGAGCACAGCCTGCTGGTTCACCCCCTCGGCATGCCGCAGCGCCGAGGTGATGAAGCTCGACTCGTCGTCCAGCCAGCGCAGTGCCGCGTCCAGCGAGGAGAAGCCGTGCGCCCCGAACTGGCCCGCACGCGTGGACATCTTGCCGTCCACCATCCGGATCACCGCGCCCGCGAGATCCGCGTAGTTCTGGATCAGCCGCTCCTGAGCCGCCGTACGCTCCGCCGCCTCCTCCTCGTCCAGCAGCCTGGCCCGCGCGAAGGACCGGACGACATCGTGCAGCCGGTAACGACTGGCCCGTACATGATCTATCAGGCCCGCATCGGCCAGCCCCGACAGCAGCCGCTGCGACTCCTGCTCGTCCGTGGCCAGCAGCGCCGCCGCCGCGGCGACGCCCAGCGACGCCCGCCCGGCCAGCGCGAGCCGGCGCAGCAGCCGGCGCGCCTGCTCGGGCTGGTCGGCGTAGCGCAGCCACATCGCCCGCTCGACCGGATCCACCGGACCGTACGCACCAAGATCCGTCGCCAGCTGATGTGCGGTGCGCGCGCCGAGCGACGAACCCGCGATACGCAGCGCCAGCGGCAGCCCACCGCACAACTCCCGTACCTCGTCCACCGATTGGGCGTCGTACGGACCCGTCGAAGGATCCTCTGCCGACGCCCGCAGCAGCTCCTCCGCACCCGCCGCGTCCAGCGCCTCCACCGGCAGCTGATGCACCCACGCCGGAATGTCGTCCGGCAGCTCCAGCCGCCTGCGTGCCGTCACCAGCACCAGGCTGTCCGAACGCTCCGGCACCAGCGTCCGCACCTGCGCCGCATCGCTCGCATCGTCCAGCACCACCGTCACCGGCAGACCCGTCAGATGCTGGTGGTACAGCTCGCTCAGCCGCCGCACCTGCTGCTCCGCCGACGACCGCTCGCGGAACAGCAGCTGCTCGCGCGGCGCGCCCAGCCGGTTCAGCAGATGCAGCAGCGCATCGCGCGTCGACAGCGGTTGCTCGCCGTCACCCCGCAGATCGACGATGCACGCACCGCGGAACTGGTCCTTCAGATGATGCGAGGCCCGCACGGCGAGCGTCGTACGTCCCGCGCCCGCCGCGCCGTACAGCACCACGACCGTCGGTTTGGTCTCCGTCGAGGCACGGGCCGCGTGCACCCACTGCGCGATCTGCGTCATTTCCTCCCGGCGGCCCGCGAACGGACCCTCCGCTTCCGGCAGATGACCGAACGACTGCTCCAGCACCGAGCGCTGGCGCGCCGCCGCACTCCGGTCCGTACCGCGCAGTTGCGGCACCACGGGCGCCTTCTTCGCCGTACGGGTGGAGGAGGCCAGCATCCGCTGCTGATCCAGGAACGGGCGAATGCCCCGCACCTCCAGCGCCGTCAGCCACTGCAGCCGCAGCTGCTCGGCACCGCCCGGCTGGCCGAGCGCCCCGGCTCTGCGGTGCGCGGCCGGCCAGTGCGAAGCCGTCACCTTGGCGACGGTGGTCGCGGCCCCGGCGACCGCGACCACGGCCCCGGCACCGAGCGCGGTGGCCGTCGCCGTACCCAGCGCGATGTCCGCACCGATCGCGGCGGCCGCCGCAACGACCGTCACCAGCACGGGAGTCGAGATGTTTCCCCCGCTGAAGCGCTCGGCCAGCGGCTGCTGCCCGGCCTCCGCCTCCGCCAGCGACTGCTCGTACGCGGCGTACTCCTCGCCCGCGTTCGCCGCCATGCTGTCCAGGGCGGCCCGACCGCGTGCCAGCAGCACACTCGAGTCCGACCGCCCGCCCGAACGCCGTACCTCTTCCTCGACGGCGCGTACCAACAGCCGCTCGGCTTCCGCCCGATGGCTGTCCCGCATGTGCGTCCCCCTCCGAGAGCCCCGGTTTCCGTTCCACTTCTGTTCCGGTGACAAGTGTCCTGTGTGCGGCGCGTCAGCGCGAGAGAGTCCGACGATCAAGTGGCCCCGGCCGCTGCCGTGTTGAGGCTTCCCCGTGGCGGCCCCGGTGGCACGGGGTGTCCTGAGGGGATCTCGCCCGTTCTTGTGAATGTCGGGTGGAGTGCCGAAGAGAATGGGGAGAGCAATGGCGCCCGTATCGGTACGCGGGGGCCGGGAAGACGCGGGTCGCTCCCGTCGAGCGGTTGCTCTTCCCCGAGGCGGGAGAAGGGCGTGTACGGCTGTGTGCCGCGCCCGGGACTACTCGCGGGTACCCCCCGGTACGCACGTGGGCGGACCGCGTGGCGGTGGCCGATGCCGTGGCCCGATGGCCGGGCGATGCGGCGGATCAGGCGTCTTCAGGCAGGATGAAAGCATGGCGAACCGACTGGCCCATGAGACCTCCCCCTACCTCCTCCAGCACGCCGACAACCCGGTCGACTGGTGGCCGTGGTCGGGCGAGGCCTTCGAGGAGGCGCGCGAGCGCGGGGTGCCGGTGCTGCTGAGCGTCGGCTATTCCAGTTGCCACTGGTGCCATGTCTTCAGCCTCGAAAGTTTCGAAGATGAACAAACGGCCGCCTATATGAACGAGCACTTCGTCAACATCAAGGTCGACCGCGAGGAGCGGCCCGACGTCGATGCCGTCTACATGGAGGCCGTGCAGGCCGCCACCGGGCAGGGCGGCTGGCCCATGACCGTCTTTCTCACCGCGGACGCCGAGCCCTTCTACTTCGGTACGTACTTCCCGCCCGAGCCCCGGCACGGCATGGCCTCCTTCCGGCAGGTTCTGGAGGGGGTCTCGGCCGCGTGGACCGATCGGCGGGAGGAGGTCGGTGAGGTTGCCGGGAAGTTCGTCCGTGATCTGGCCGGGCGGTCGCTCGCGTTCGGCGGGGACGGTGCGCCCGGCGAGGAGGAGCTCGCGCAGGCGCTGCTCGGGCTGACCCGCGAGTACGACGAGCGGCACGGCGGATTCGGCGGTGCGCCGAAGTTCCCGCCGTCGATGGCCGTGGAGTTCCTGCTGCGGCACTACGCGCGCACCGGCGCCGAGGGTGCGCTGCAGATGGCCGCCGACACCTGCGAGGCGATGGCGCGCGGCGGGATGTACGACCAGCTCGGCGGCGGTTTCGCGCGGTACTCGGTGGACCGCGAGTGGGTTGTGCCGCACTTCGAGAAGATGCTCTACGACAACGCGCTGCTGTGCCGGGTGTACGCACATCTGTGGCGGGCCACGGGGTCGGACCTGGCCCGGCGGGTGGCGCTGGAGACCGCGGACTTCATGGTGCGGGAGCTGCGTACGGCCGAAGGCGGCTTCGCCTCCGCGCTGGACGCCGACAGCGACGACGGTACGGGCAGGCATGTCGAGGGCGCGTTCTACGCGTGGACGCCGCAGCAGCTGCGCGAGGTGCTCGGGGACGAGGACGGCCGGCGGGCCGCCGAGTTCTTCGGGGTGACGGAGGAAGGGACCTTCGAGGAGGGTGCCTCGGTCCTTCGGCTCCCGGACGGTGAAGCGGATGGGGGGATCAGGGAGCGGCTGCTCGCGGCGCGGGCGGAGCGGGTGAGGCCCGGGCGGGACGACAAGGTGGTCGCCGCGTGGAACGGGCTGGCGATCGCCGCGCTGGCGGAGGTCGGGGCGTATTTCGAGCGGCCGGATCTCATCGAGCGGGCGACCGAGGCGGCCGATCTGCTGGTGCGACTGCACATGGACAGCGGCGCGCGGCTGGCCCGTACGTCCAAGGACGGTCAAGTCGGCGCGAACGCGGGGGTGTTGGAGGACTACGCGGATGTCGCGGAGGGGTTCCTGGCGCTGGCGGCGGTGAGCGGCGAAGGGGTGTGGCTGGATTTCGCGGGGTTCCTTCTGGACATTGTCGTCGACCAGTTCGTGGGCGAGGCCGGGGCTCTGTACGACACCGCGCATGACGCGGAGCAGCTGATCCGCCGGCCGCAGGATCCGACGGACAGCGCGACCCCGTCCGGCTGGACGGCCGCCGCCGGGGCCCTGTTGTCCTATGCCGCGCACACCGGCTCGGAGGCTCATCGCACCGCGGCCGAGGGCGCGTTGGGTGTGGTGAAGGCGCTGGCTCCGCGTGCTCCGCGGTTCATCGGCTGGGGGCTCGCGGTGGCCGAGGCCCTGCTGGACGGGCCGCGTGAGGTGGCTGTCGTCGGACCCCGGGACGAGCCGGCGACACGGGAGTTGCACCGTACGGCGCTGCTGGCGCCGGCGCCGGGTGCGGTGATCGCGGTGGGGGAGGCGGACGGCGAGGAGTTTCCGCTGCTCAGGGAAAGGCCGCTGGTGGACGGCCGCCCGGCGGCCTACGTCTGCCGGAACTTCACCTGTGACGCCCCTGTCGTGGACGCGTCCGCGCTTGTCCGAAAACTCGCCCATTGACGGTGGAACGCCAGTGTTTATCGGCCGAACACCAGACTTTAACTTCCCGCCGATACGGTCCTCGGCGCGAGGAGTTGCCGGACGTGTGCACTGGGGAGTGCCGCTGCGCCGGGGCTGCAAGAGGTGTGTCGCCGGCCAGGGGGGTCCTGCTGCCGGGGCGCAGGTCCAAGGGGGGACCGTTCGGTGCTCATATCGGTGTTCATTGCTGCCATTTCCGTGGCGCTTTTCTGGATGGCGGCATTCACGCTGTGGTGGCAGATGCATGCCTGGCGGACGCCCGAGACGCTCGCGGCGACCCGGTTCGACCGGCCCGACGGCGGTGTCGGACTCTCTTTCTCCCTGCTGCTGCCGGCGCGGCACGAGCAGGCCGTGCTGGACCACACGATCGAGCGGCTGCTGAAATCCAGCCACTCCAACTTCGAGATCATCGTGATCGTCGGGCATGACGATCCGGAGACCGCCGCGGTCGCGGAGCGTTCCGCGGCCCGTGACCCTGTCCGGGTACGCGTGATCACCGACACCCATGAGGTGAAGAACAAGCCCAAGGCCCTCAACACCGCGCTGCCGCACTGCCGAGGCGACATCGTGGGCGTCTTCGACGCCGAGGACCAGGTGCATCCCGAGCTGCTGGCCCATGTCGACCACGCCTTCACCTCCACGGGTGCGGATGTCGTCCAGGGCGGCGTACAGCTGATCAATTTCCACTCCAGCTGGTACAGCCTGCGCAACTGCCTGGAATACTTCTTCTGGTTCCGCTCCCGCCTCCATCTGCACGCGCAGAAGGGCTTCATTCCGCTCGGCGGCAACACCGTATTCGTCCGTACGAAGGTGCTGCGCGAGGCGGACGGCTGGGACCCGAACTGCCTTGCCGAGGACTGCGACCTGGGCGTGCGCCTCTCCTCCGTCGGAAAGAAGGTCGTCGTCGCGTACGACAGCGACATGGTCACCCGCGAGGAGACCCCCGGCACCCTGATGAGTCTGCTCAAGCAGCGCACCCGGTGGAACCAGGGCTTTCTGCAGGTCTACCGGAAGAAGGACTGGAAGCAGCTGCCGGGACGCGGGCAACGGATGCTCGCCCGCTACACCCTGATGACGCCGTTCCTGCAGGCGTTCTCCGGCGTGATCATCCCGGTCAACGCCGCTGTCGCACTCTTTCTCGACGTCCCCGTCGGGATCGCCATCGTGACCTTCCTGCCGCTGATCACGGCGATGGTCACCTTTGTCTTCGAGATCGTCGGGCTGCACGACTTCGGGAAGCAGTACGGACTGCGCGTCCGCACCGGCCACTACCTCAAGCTCATCGTCGGCGGCCCCTTCTACCAGGTACTGCTGGCGGGCGCCGCGGTGCGTGCCGTCTGGCGGGAGCAGCGCGGCCGTAACGAGTGGGAGCTGACCAGTCATGTCGGCGCTCATCTCACCGAGACCCGAGAGGACGTCCACCAGTGACCACCACACTTCCGCCGGCGCCCGACACAGCCGCCGCCCCGCCTGCCGCTGCCTCGTCCGCCGTCGAGGAGTCCCGGCCGGACGCGCCCGTCCACATACGGCCCGTCATACGGTTCCGCAGTTCCCGCCCCGATCTGCTGCTCTGCGCGGGGCTGTTGGCGGCGATACTGCTCGTCCAGGGCTGGAACATCACGCACTTCCCGACCCTCAGCGACGACGAGGGCACCTATCTCGCACAGGCCTGGGCGGTGCAGCAGGGCGACGGGCTCGCGCACTACACGTACTGGTACGACCATCCGCCGCTCGGCTGGATCCAGATCGCGTTCCTCACCTGGCTGCCGTCGCTCATCGCGCCCGAGACGATGACCGTGGCGTCGATGCGCTTCGCGATGCTGCTGGTCAGCGCGGCGTGCGCGGTGCTCCTCTATGTACTGGCGCGCAGGCTGTTCCTGCCGCGCTGGGCGGCTGGGCTGGCCATGCTCCTCTTCGGCCTTTCCCCGCTCTCCGTGGTCCTGCAGCGTGAGATCTTCCTGGACAACATCGCGGTGATGTGGATGCTGCTGGCGTTCTGCCTGGCCGCGTCCCCGAGCCGCCATCTGTGGCACCACTTCGCCGCCGGTCTCGCCGCAGCGACCTCCGTACTCACCAAGGAAACGATGCTGGTGGTGCTGCCGGCGCTGCTGGTGACGATGTGGCGGCACAGCCATCGCGACACCCGCAAGTACGCGGTGACCGGAGCGATAACGGCCTGCGCGCTGATAGGTCTGTCGTATCCCCTCTTCGCGCTGCTCAACAATGAGCTGTTCCCGGGTCCCGGTCATGTGTCGCTGATCGACGGGATCACGTACCAGATGGGCCGCGAGGGTTCCGGATCGATCTTCGACCCGGGCTCTGGTTCGCACGGCGTCTTCCGGTCCTGGCTCTACTACGACCGGGTACTGCCGCTCGGCGGTCTCGCGGGCGCGGCGTTGCTGCTGGTCACGCTGCGCTGGTCGGTCACCGCGCGGGCGCTCGCCGGACCTTCGCTGGTGGTGGCGATCCTCGCCCTGGTCGCGATGCGCCCCTCCGGCTATCTGCCGGCCATGTACGTCATCCAGGCGCTGCCGTTCCTGGCGCTGGTCCTCGCGGGCGGCACGGCGAGCGTCGCGCACGCGGTGCTGCGGCGGGATTTCCGGCCTCTTGGGCGGTTGCGTTGGGGGGACCCTCAGAGTGCAGGGGGACGGGTCCGGGGCGAAGCCCCGGCGCAGCGCCCGCGGCTCCGGACCGGCATCCGCTGGGCCGTCGCCGGGATCCTCGCGGTGGCCGCGGCCGCCTACGTCGTGCCGCGCTGGTACGACGGCAACCGCGCCGCCCTGACCGTCGACGCCAACGGTCCCTACCGGGCCGCCGCTTCCTGGCTCCAGGACGAGGTGCCCGACCCGGCGTCGGCCCGGGTCCTGGTCGACGACGCGCTCTGGCTGGACCTGGTGCACGACGGTTTCGAGCCCGGCACCGGCGCCATCTGGTTCTACAAGGCCGACCTCGACCCGGCGGTGACGAAGACGATGCCGCGTGGCTGGCGAGACCTCGACTATGTCGTGTCGTCGCCGACCGTCCGACGTGACGCCGTCGATCTGCCCAACGTCAAGGCGGCACTGGAGCATTCGAAGCCGGTCGCCGTCTTCGGCGACGGCGAGGGCCGGATCGAGATCCGCCGTATCGCTGGAGGCACCCGATGACCACACCCCGTACCGGCGCGGAGGAGCTCGGCGATCCGGAACTCAGCGGCGCCCAGCTCGCCGAGCCCGGTGCCGTCACCATCATCATCCCCACCTTCAACGAATCGGGAAATGTACGGGAGTTGCTGCACCGGCTCACCGATTCGGTGCCGTCCCGGCTGCCCTGCGAGGTCGTCTTCGTCGACGACTCCACGGACGACACCCCGGAGGTGATCCGCAGCGCCGCGCAGGACTGCCCGTTTCCGGTCACCCTGCTGCACCGCGAAACGCCGGTCGGCGGGCTCGGCGGCGCCGTCGTCGAGGGCATCAAGTCCGCGGGCTCCGACTGGATCGTGGTCATGGACGCCGACCTCCAGCATCCGCCCGCGCTGGTGCCCGAACTGGTGGCGGCGGGCGAGCGGTCGGGCGCCGATCTCGTCGTCGCCAGCCGCTATATCCGGGGCGGCAGCCGCGCGGGCCTCGCCGGTGGCTATCGCATCGCCGTTTCGCGGGGTGCGACCTGGCTGACCAAGGGGCTCTTCCCGGGCCGGCTGCGCGGTATCAGCGACCCGATGAGCGGCTTCTTCGCGATCCGCCGCAATGTGGTGACAGCGGATGTGCTGAAGCCGCTCGGCTACAAGATCCTGCTGGAGCTGGCCGTACGGTGCCGTCCCGAGAAGGTCGCTGAGGTGCCGTTCGTCTTCCAGGACAGATTCGCCGGCGAGTCCAAGTCGACCGCGAAGGAGGGGCTGCGGTTCCTCGGACATCTCGTTGCGCTGCGTACGGCCGCTCCGGCGGCGCGGATGCTGGCTTTCGGGCTGATCGGGCTCACCGGCTTCGTACCGAATCTGCTCGGGCTGCATCTGCTGACGACCGCCGGAATGCACTATCTGCCGGCCGAGATCGTGGCCAACCAGTTCGGCGTCGGGTGGAACTTCCTCCTCATCGAGGTGCTGTTGTTCCGGGACCGGCGCGGGCACCGGCACTGGGCGGACCGGGCCGGGCGCTTCGCGCTGCTCGCCAACGCCGATCTGCTGTTGCGCATTCCGCTGATCGCGCTGTTCGTGGGTCACCTCGAGATGGCCGTGCTGCCCGCGACCACTCTGGCGCTGCTGACCACGTTCGTCCTGCGGTTCGCCGCGACGGAGGCGCTGGTGTACCTGCCGCGCAAGGGTCGTGTCGGGACCAAGCGGCCCCAGTAGTTCGTCCTTGACCGCCGGACGGGGCTTCTTGCACGCCTGTCCGGCCGGGGACAGCACAGAAAGGGATCTGCCCATGCTTTCAACGATCCGGAGAGGGCGCCGGCGCCCGGCCGCACTGCTGGGCGTCGGCGCAATGACCGCCGCGCTGCTGATATCCGCTCCACAGCCCGCCTCCGCCGGAGCCAACCTGATAACCAACCCCGGTTTCGAGGCGGCCGGTCCGGCCGGTACGGCGGACATGCCCGCCTGCTGGGAGAAGTCCGGCTGGGGCGACAACGACTTCACCTTCGAGACCGTGGCCGACGCGCACTCCGGCAGCAAGGCGATGAAGGTGTCGTTGAGCCGCCGCGTGGACGGCGACCGCAAGGCGATGATCACCGAGAACGTGACGTGCGCGCCCAAGGTGAAGCCGGAGAGTCAGTACGACCTCTCGCTCTGGTACAAGAGCACCACTCCCGACACGTCCGTCACCCTCTTCCGGCACGACACGACGCTGGGCTGGCAGTACTGGACGGACCTCAAGACCCTCCCGATGAGCGGCGGTTACGAGCGCGCCGAGGTCCGCACGCCCGCCGTGCCGCCGCATACCGACCAGATCACCTGGGGTGTGTCCGTCTATGGCACCGGCTCGGTCACCACCGACGACTACGTCATGGAGGAAGTGACAGCGCCCGCTCCGGAACCCCAGTGCACGGCGACACCTCAGGAGTGCGCCAAGGGCCGCTGGGAGGTACTGCCCGTGCAGAACCCGGTGCGGTCCATGCACTCCGTGGTCCTGCGCAACGGCAAGGTGCTGGTCATCGCCGGCTCCGGGAACGACCAGGCGCAGTTCGAGGCGGGCACCTTTACCTCGGCCGTCTACGACCCGGCGAACGGCACCTTCAGGACCATCCCCACGCCGGTGGACATGTTCTGTTCCGGGCATGTGCAGCTGCAGGACGGCAAGGTCCTGGTGATGAGCGGCAACAAGGGCTATCCGTCGGCCGACGGCAGGATCGGCTACCAGGGGCTGAAGGACTCGTACATCTTCGACCCGGCGACCGAGACGTACACGAAGACGAACGACATGAACGGCGGGCACTGGTATCCGTCGGCGACGGTCCTCGGCAATGGCGATGTCATCTCCTTCGGCGGTCTGAAGGAGGACTCCACCGGCAATGTGACGGCCGAGAAGTTCTCGGCGGCGCAGAACAGGTGGCTGCCGATGAACGAGGTCAACCAGACATGGTCGTACTGGGGTCTGTATCCGTCGATGATCCTGATGCAGGACGGCCGGCTCTTCTACTCCGGCAGCCATGTCTTCGGCAACGGAACGCAGGGCTCCGGTGCCTCGATCTACGACTACACCGCCAACACGATCACCGATGTGCCCGGTCTGCGGAACAAGGACCAGCGCGACGAGTCGGCGAGCGTGCTACTGCCGCCGGCCCAGGACCAGCGCGTCCTGACGATGGGCGGTGGCAACAACGAGACCAACCCGGCGGCCAACCGTCTCACCGACATCATCGATCTGAAGAGCCCCAACCCGGTATATACGAACGGTCCGTTGCTGCCGCAGGGCCAGGTCGACCAGGGGCAGGGCAAGCGTCCGCAGTCGGGCGCCGAGGGCAAGATGTTCGTCTCCGCCGTGCTGCTCCCGGACGGAAAGGTGCTGGAGACGGGGGGCGGTCTGCACGACCGGGCTGATCCTGTGTACGAGGCGTCGTTCTTCGACCCGGTGAGCAATACGTACGAGCAGGGCCTGGCGACGGACCCGATCCCGCGTACGTATCACTCCGGGTCCTTCCTGCTGCCGGACGGGCGGGTGATGTCCGTCGGCGACAACCCGGGCAACGGCACGTACAACCACAATGTGTCGGTCTACACCCCGCCGTATCTGCTCAAGGGCGCGCGGCCGAGTATCACTTCGGTGATCGACGGGCAGTGGACGTACGGGGACACGCAGCGGATCACGGTCGACCGGCCCATCGCCAAGGCGGAGCTGATCCGGCCGGCGGCGGTGACACACTCCTCCGACCCCAACCAGCGGTTCGTGGATCTGCCGATGACGGTCGACGGCAACAACGTCGACCTCAATGTCACCAGCAACCCGAATCTGGCGCCGCCCGGCTGGTACATGCTCTTCGCGGTCGACGCGAACGGCGTTCCGTCGGTGGCCCAGTGGGTGCATCTCGGGGGACCGGCGGCCCTGGCCGCGGACGCGCCGTCCGCGCATGTCCACGATTTCGCGGGCGCGCCGGCACAGGCGCCCAAGAAGGCTCAGAAGAAGCGGAGTTCGATATCGGTGAGTGCGCAGATCGCGGGCTGCGACCGGCACTACGGCACGGCCGGAGTATGTGTTCCCACGGCCTTTCCGAGGACGGTGAGGGCGGGGACGGCGGCGCGGTGTGAGTGGCTTTCGGCGCATGACTACGGCCGCTTGAAGGTCAACGGCAAGGACGATCCCCTGGGGCTCGACCCGAACAGGGACGGTCTCGCGTGCGGCAAGGGCGACCGGGTAAGCCGTTGATCCGGGCGCGGGGCCGGACGAGCCCCGGCGGTGTGTGAGGGGCGGGGAGCCGGGAGCTAGAGCGTCAGCCCGCCCTTGATCGTGGTCAGCGCGCGGTCCACCAGGACGATCAGCGCGTCCTGGTGGTCGCGCGCGGCCCAGTACAGCACCACCTCGCGCAGCGCCCCGAGCACGGCCGCCGTGAAGATCCGTACGTCCAGGTCGTCGCGGTCGCGGCCGGTGCGGTCGGCCAGCGCGTGGACCAGCAGCTCCGCGGCGGTGGCCATGGTCACGGTCATCCTGGCCCGGACCGCCGGGACTTCGACCATCAGCCTGGTGCGCTGGACGACCTCCTCGCGCTCCTCACGGATGAAGGTCCGCAGCCCGTGCGTCATCACCTGTCGGATCGACTCCAGCGGGTCCTCGCCGACCGGTCTGGCCCGCAGTGCCGCTTCCAAGACCGGGCCGTACTCGTCGGTGAGGACGATGTCCTCCTTGGTGGGGAAGTAGCGGAAGACCGTGGAGGGCGAGACCTCGGCGGCTGCCGCGATCTGCTCGATGGTGGTCGCCTCGTACCCCTGCTGGGCGATGAGACCGAAAGTCGCCCGCCGGATCGCGATCCGCGTCTTGAGCTTCTTGCGCTCGCGCAGCCCCAGCTGTGGCTGCGCCGGCGCGACGGACGAGTCGCGCAAGGGGTTACCTGTGGTGGCGGCCATGCTCGTCATTGTCGTGCATCGACGTCGTACATCGATGTCGTGCGCCGACCGGGGGCGGCGGGTCCCGGAGAGCCGATGTCAGATGACAGCAGCTCTCCAAAGACGGTCGATGTCAGGAAAAAGGCCGTGGCGGCGATGCCACGGCCAGGGCCGTACGAGTGAGGGGAAGGAGCGGTCGGCGCCGCTTCTCGAACACGCCCCTAGTGCTGGTAGGCGACCATCGAGATGCCCACGTAGTGCACGACGAACGCCGCGAGGGTGAGGGAGTGGAAGACCTCGTGGAAGCCGAACCAGCTCGGTGACGGGTTCGGCCGCTTGATTCCGTAGATCACTCCGCCCGCGCTGTAGAGCAGTCCGCCGACAATCACGCAGACGAGCACGGCGATCCCGCCGGCCCGCATGAAGTCCGGCAGGAAGAAGACCGCCGCCCACCCCATCGCGATGTAGCAAGGCGTGTAGAGCCAGCGCGGGGCGCCGACCCAGAAGACCCGGAACGCTATGCCCGCCACGGCCGCCACCCAGACGGCCCACAGCAGCGTCCGGCCGGTGGAATCGGGGAGGAGGAGCATCGTCAGCGGGGTGTAGGTGCCCGCGATGATCAGGAAGATATTGGCGTGGTCGAGCCGGCGCAGTACGGCTTCGCCGCGCGGGCCCCAGGTGCCGCGGTGGTAGATCGCGCTGACGCCGAAGAGCAGGCACGCTGTGAAGACGTAGATCGCGCAGGCCACCCGGGCGCGGGTGGAGTCGGCGAGTGCCGTGAGCACCAGCCCCGCGACGAGCACGGCGGGAAACATCCCGGCGTGCAGCCAGCCGCGCAGCCTCGGTTTCACCGGGGTGGGCTCTATCTCGGTCACTTCGGGCGCGGCAGAGGTCATGGCGAAGATGTTACCTACGGAACCGTAGGTAACGGGCCCCTTCCCGCCAGGCTCACAGCGGTTGGGCTCGAGCCCGCTCCGGGTTCGCGGCCCGGTTCCCACCTATTGGTTCGAGGTTTCGAGTGATGAGTGGCGATGCTCACGTGAGAGGTCCTCTGGACATATGGGCACAGTGCACCGATCATCAGATGAGTGCGGTCGGCACCGGATGAGCGGGCTACGAAGCATCCGGGTCGCAGCCCCCACGGGGCAACAACCTTCAAACCCCTCACTTAGGAGCGATCGTGGCGCGCGACATCGCGGCTCCCGGCACCGTCCCCACCAATCACCAGGAGCTCGTCTCCTGGGTCGACGAGATCGTTGCACTCACGGAGCCGGACAGCGTCGTCTGGTGTGACGGGTCCGAGGCCGAGTACGAGCGCCTGTGCGAGGAGCTCGTCGCCAAGGGCACGTTCAAGAAACTGGACCCGATCAAGCGCCCGAACTCGTACTACGCCGCGTCCGACCCGAGTGATGTCGCACGTGTCGAGGACCGCACCTTCATCTGCTCCGAGAAGGAGGAGGACGCGGGCCCGACGAACCACTGGAAGGCTCCCGCGGAGATGAAGGACATCTTCGCCGGCGAGAAGGGCATCTTCCGCGGCTCGATGCGCGGGCGGACCATGTACGTCGTGCCGTTCTGCATGGGACCGCTGGGCTCGCCGCTCTCCGCGATCGGCGTCGAGATCACCGACTCCGCGTACGTCGCCGTCTCCATGCGGACGATGACGCGCATGGGCCGCCCGGTGCTGGACGAGCTCGGCACCGACGGCTTCTTCGTCAAGGCCGTCCACACCCTCGGCGCCCCGCTCGCCGAGGGCGAGGCCGATGTGCCGTGGCCCTGCAACTCCACCAAGTACATCTCGCACTTCCCGGAGACCCGCGAGATCTGGTCGTACGGCTCCGGCTACGGCGGCAACGCCCTGCTCGGCAAGAAGTGCTACGCGCTGCGCATCGCGTCCGTCATGGCGCGCGACGAGGGCTGGCTCGCCGAGCACATGCTGATCCTCAAGCTCACTCCGCCGCAGGGCCCGTCGAAGTACGTCGCGGCCGCCTTCCCGTCCGCGTGCGGCAAGACCAACCTCGCCATGCTGGAGCCGACCATCTCCGGCTGGACCGTGGAGACCATCGGCGACGACATCGCCTGGATGCGCTTCGGCGAGGACGGCCGGCTGTACGCGATCAACCCGGAGGCCGGTTTCTTCGGCGTCGCGCCCGGCACCGGTGAACACACCAACGCCAACGCCATGAAGACCCTGTGGGGCAACGCCGTCTTCACCAACGTCGCGCTGACGGATGACAACGACGTCTGGTGGGAGGGCATGACCGAGGAGGCGCCGGCGCACCTCACGGACTGGAAGGGCAACGACTGGACCCCGGCGTCCGAGACTCCGGCGGCCCACCCGAACGCCCGCTTCACCGTGCCGGCTTCGCAGTGCCCGATCGCCGCGCCCGAGTGGGAGGACCCGAAGGGTGTGCCGATCTCGGCGATCCTCTTCGGCGGCCGCCGCGCCTCCGCCGTACCGCTGGTGACGGAGTCCTTCGACTGGAACCACGGTGTCTTCCTCGGTGCGAATGTCGCCTCCGAGAAGACCGCGGCCGCCGAGGGCAAGGTCGGCGAGCTGCGCCGCGACCCGTTCGCGATGCTGCCGTTCTGCGGTTACAACATGGGCGACTACATGGCCCACTGGATCAAGGTCGGCCAGGCTGCGACGTCCAGGGGCGACGGCGCCAAGCTGCCGAAGATCTACTACGTCAACTGGTTCCGCAAGAACGACGCGGGCAAGTTCGTGTGGCCGGGCTTCGGCGAGAACAGCCGCGTACTGAAGTGGATCGTGGAGCGCCTGGAGGGCAAGGCCGAGGGCGTCGAGACGCCGATCGGCGTCCTGCCGACGCGAGAGGCGCTCGACACGGACGGCCTCGAACTGCCTGAGGCCGACATCGACTTCCTGCTCAAGGTCGACAAGGAGGTGTGGCGCGAGGAGGCCGCTCTGGTCCCCGAGCACCTCAACACCTTCGGTGACCACACGCCGAAGGAACTGTGGGACGAGTACCGCGCGCTGGTCGCCCGTCTCGGCTGAGCGGAGCCGAAGTCGAACGGCTGAAGAAACGTCGCGGCGGATCCTCCAGACATCCGCCCTGACCTGTGGGGTCACACAGGTCCGCCGCGTCCCCCGGCCCCCGGAGCCCCCTCACGGCTCCGGGGGCCGGACTCTGTCCCACGGACTCCTCGCACACTGCCGCCGCGGGCCCGATCGCCGGACGTCACAGCCGAGGGCCTCGATGACCTCTTCGGGCGCGGCAGGGTGGTGGCCTGCGTGGGGTCACAGGCCGTGCCGGCGGTCGCCGAGCACGCGCTCGCACACGTCACGCTCCAACTGCGGTGAGAAGGGGGAGCGACGGGCGGCAACAGCCCGGCGGGTCTCCTCGGCGATCAGGTCGGCGTTGATCGCCGCGGCGGCGCGCACGCCCGCACCGGCGGCGCCGACAACCTGCTCGATCAGGTTGGTGACGTTGCCGGCCACCCACACTCCGGGCACCGCGGTCGCCCCTGTCGGGTCGGCGGCGATGTAGCTGCCGATGACATGACCGCCCATCTCCTGCTCGACGGCCGAGAGTCCGAGGCCGGTGAGGACGGCTGTGCGGGCGGTGAAGCGCGGGACGACCGCGAGAGCCTGGCAGGGGAACTCCCGGCCGCCGGCCAGCCGCACACCGGTGAGGCGGTCGCCGGTCACCTCCAGGCGGGTCACCTCGCCGTCGACGACGGCGATGGCGCGGGCGGCGAGTTGCTCGTACTCCTCCTCGCCCGGTTCCGGCGCGGTGTGCAGAAACAGGGTCACGTCCTTGCTCCACTGGCGCCACAGCAGTGCCTGGTGGACGGCGAAGGGTCCGGTCGCCAGGATGCCGATGGCCCGGTCGCGTACCTCCCAGCCGTGGCAGTACGGGCAGTGCAGCACCTCCCGTCCCCACCGCTGGGCCAGGCCGGGAACGTCGGGCAGCTCATCGACCAGGCCGGTGGTCACCAGCAGCCGCTCCGCCAGGACCGTGCCGCCGCCGTCGAGGACGACGCGGAAGCCCCCCGACGTGCACCGCTCGGCGGCCACGACGGTGCCCGCCCGGATCGCACCGCCGTAGCCGGTCACCTCCGCGCGGCCCGCGGCCAGCAGTTCCGCGGGCGGCGTGCCTTCGCGCGCCAGATAGGTGTGGACTCCGGCCGCCGGGGCGTTGCGCGGCTGACCGGCGTCGACCACCAGTACCGAGCGCCGTGCCCGCGCCAGGGTCAGCGCCCCGCTCAGTCCCGCGGCACCGCCTCCGACGACCACGACCTCGTAGCGCCGCTCCTCGTCCGTGGAAGCGGCGGCCGGAATCAGCTCGTTCTGTCTCGTCATGTCGCTTACCTCCGTTCACCGGAGATCGTCGTTCCGTGGCCGGCCACTTGACAAACCTTCTTGCCGAAGCGGCAAATGAGGAGATGGCTGACGACGACATTCCCGGTGTGCTGAGCGCGGTCGGCCCGCGGTTGCGGGCCCTGCGGCGCGACCGCGGCACCACCCTGGCCGAGCTGAGCGAGGCGACCGGCATCTCGCTCAGCACCCTCTCGCGACTGGAGTCGGGGAAGCGCAAACCGACCCTGGAACTCCTGCTCCCGCTGGCCAAGGCACACAACGTGCAACTGGACGAACTCGTGGGCGCGCCACCCACCGGCGACCCACGTGTCCACCCGCGCCCCTTCACCAGGCACGGCCAGACCTTCGTGCCACTGACCCGCCACCTCGGCGGCCTGCATGCCTACAAGCAGATCCTCCCCGTCGGGAAGGAGACGGGCGTACGGCCCGAGCAGCGGACGCACGAGGGCTACGACTGGCTCTACGTCCTGTCCGGCCGCCTGCTGCTGGCTCTGGGCGGGGACGACATCGTCCTCACCGCGGGCGAGGCGGCCGAATTCGACACCCGCACTCCCCACGGCTTCGCCAACGCCGGACCCCGGCCCGTCGAGTTCCTCAGCCTGTTCGGGGCGCAGGGCGAGCGGATACACGTACGGGCCCGCCCCGCAGGCAGATGACCGGCGCCGGCCCGGCGGCCCGTGGTTCCCGGGCGAGGTCGGCTTCCTGGTTCTGGGCGGGCTGATCCCGCTCGGCGCGTCGCTCGCGGATCGTGGATGTGCAGACATGCCGGAGCCCTTCCCGCAGTGGCGGGAAGGGCTCCGGCATGTCGTGGAGGCTGCGGACAGTTGGTGGCACCCGGCCCACGCGCCTCCGCGGCCCGTGAACCGGGGCCGTCAGTGGGCGCCGACCAGAGGTGTGTCGGTCAGCGCGGCGGTGTGCGCGTCCATGCGCTCGGCGGAAAGGATCGCGGCGGCGGTGTCGGCGCGCGACGCGGCGACGACGAGCGCGCGGCCCGCGAGAGCGTGCGCGCGGCGGTGCAGGGCAGCCGGATCGGCGCCGCTGCGGCCAGCATGGCGGACCGGCGGGGCGCCACGGAGGCGGGAGATCTGGGCCGCGATGCGCTCGGCAGCCGCATCGAGACCGAGCTCGTCGGTTACGGCGAGCAGAGCGGAGAGATGTCCGGCGAGCTGGATGTCCAGCTCTTCCTCGCGGCTGCGGTGCGGGTACTCGGCATCGTCGGCCATCGAATGGAGTGACCTGGTGCGGATCGGCTCGTACATGGGGATGGCCTCCTGCTCACTGTCAGGAGACCATCCTAGCTTAGATTCTGTCTAAGGTTGAGCCGGGTCGTGAATCTTTGCCCGGGAGCGGGTCACGGCTGGCTGTAGCCGTCGAGGAACCTGCCGATCCGCGTCACCGCGTCCGCCAGATCCTTCGCCGCCGGCAGCGTCACGATCCGGAAGTGATCGGGCTCCGGCCAGTTGAATCCCGTGCCGTGCACGACCATGATCTTCTCGGTCCGCAGCAGATCGAGCACCATCTGCCGGTCGTCCTTGACCTTGTAGACCTTGGGGTCGAGGCGCGGGAAGAGATACAGCGCACCCTTCGGCTTGACGCAGGTCACGCCCGGGATCTGGGTGAGCAGGTCGTACGCGACATCCCGCTGCTCCAGGATCCGCCCGCCCGGCAGCACCAGGTCCTCGATCGACTGCCGGCCGCCGAGCGCGGTGGCGACGGCGTGCTGCGAGGGCATGTTGGCGCAGAGGCGCATATTGGCCAGGATCGTCAGGCCCTCGATGTACGAGGAGGCGTGCGCCTTCGGGCCGCAGACCGCCATCCAGCCGGAGCGGTAGCCCGCCACCCGGTAATTCTTGGAGAGCCCGTTGAAGGTGAGAACCATCAGGTCCGGGGCGACCGCGGCGGTCGGCGTGTGCGTGGCGCCGTCGTAGAGGATCTTGTCGTAGATCTCGTCGGAGCAGACGACCAGGTTGTGCCGACGGGCGATCTCGGTGAGGCCGCGCAGCATCTCGTCGTCGTACACCGCACCCGTGGGGTTGTTCGGGTTGATGATCACGATCGCCTTGGTGCGGTCGGTGATCTTCCGCTCGATGTCGGCGAGGTCGGGCATCCAGTCGGCCTGCTCGTCGCACCGGTAGTGCACGGCGGTGCCGCCGGCGAGCGAGACGGACGCGGTCCACAGCGGATAGTCCGGGGCAGGTACGAGTACCTCGTCGCCGTCGTCGAGCAGTGCCTGCATCGACATCTGGATCAGCTCGGAGACGCCGTTGCCGAGGTAGATGTCCTCGACGTCCAGGTCGATGCCCTTGGTCTGGTAGTGCTGCATCACCGCACGGCGTGCGGACAGCAGCCCCTTCGCATCGCCGTAGCCGTGTGCGTCGCCGAGGTTGCGGAGGATGTCCTCGAGGATCTCGGGCGGGCACTCGAAACCGAAGGCGGCGGGGTTGCCGGTGTTGAGCTTGAGGATGCGATGACCTGCTGCCTCCAACCGCATCGCCTCCTCGAGGACCGGGCCCCGGATTTCGTAACAGACGTTTGCGAGCTTCGTCGACTGGATCACCTGCATGTCCGCGAGCTTACGGGCGCGTAACGCTGATCGCCCCGTGTTTTCGGCCACCGCGAGGTGGCACGAATGTCCGGTTTGACACATCGGCCGATGAGAGCGGCTCCGTCCCTTCGAAAGGGCCACCCGGACGGGCCGGACACCTGCGGTTTGTGTTGCGGGGGCAGGAGGGAATCGGTTCGGTGTTGTCCTCGTCACCTTCGCCTCGTCCTCGTCGTCGGCCCGCGCCGTCGGCATCGAGATCCCCGGCGACGTGCCGCTGCTCGGCTTCCGGCCGGAGCGGGTCGGCTTCGGCCGGCCGGCTGGCCTCAGGGGCACGCCGGCCGCTCACCGGTATGCCCGGCGGTTGAGCGGAACGTGGTCCGTCCGCCGGCGGGCCGGGATCGTGCCGGTGACCGGCCGGTACCGGTCGAAGGCGCACTCCCGATCTCCCGCACACCCTCGCCGCGCGTCAGCGCCGGCAGGTGCTGCTCTCACCGACTTACCGGCGCTCAGGGCGCGGGAAGCGTTCGCGCATCGCGTCGATGCAGGTGTCGCGGGACGTGGGACCGTTGAAACGGAGACGGTCGTACGCGGTGAACGCAGGCTCCAGCGCATCGAGTTCGTCGATCAGAGCGTGCAGTCGCACTGCCCACCGCACCGAACCGGCAGTCGGCTCGTGCGGCGCGGCGCTGATCGCGGCCGTCAGGCGGTCCTTGCGCCGGATGGCGGCCGGAGTCACCGAGTGGAGGCATACGTAGCGTCCGCTGAGGTACGAATCCCACTCCTCCTCGCCGACGGCCGGCACGGTCCAGTGAGCGGTGAACCAGGCTTCGAGCCGGTGTGTGCCGCCCGCCTCGTCGGCGAGGGAGAACAGATCGGCCGGCACCATCTCGGCCCCGTCGGAGCGCAGGTATCCCGGCAGCGGCAGACGCCGGCCCAGCATCAGCCGGCGGGCCTCGTCGGCATCACGGCCGTGGACTGCGCACAGTTCATCCAGGACGGTGAACTGCGCGCTGACGTACGCGTCGTCGGCATCGGTCATCGGATGCTCACCGTTGACCTCGCGGAACCGGTCCGCCAGCTGCCTCTTCAGGTCTGTCGTCGACATACGTGGCCCTCCGCCGCCACCGCACGGGGGCGTCCCGCGGGGTGCTCCGCACGCTATCGACGGGTTGGTTCGGTGCTCACCGAACGGTGCGGAGCACGTCGTGATGGCGCGCAGGGGGACGGGGCGGAGCTCGCGGCCGGATTCGCCGGACCCCCGCAGCCGAGGCCGAACCGGGGCGTATCGCACAACCGCCGCCCCGGCCACCGGAAGGTGGCCGGGGCAGTGCCCTGAGAAACCCTGTCTTTAGGGCTCGTCGCACTCCTTCCAGGCCAGCCGGTAGATGGTGTTGATGGCACCGTCCGTCGAGTCCATCGTCATGAAGCTGGTCGTCTTCTTCGGATCCGATGTCCCTGCGCTGACCCGCACTTCGGTGTTGATGTTGAAGTTGCGCTTCACGCCGCATGCCGCCCAGACCAACTGCCCCCACTCCGTGGAGTCGGACGCCTGCCAGTTGTCGTCGAGGGGCCCCTTGAAGGGGTGATTTCTGGCCGCCGTGTCAGGCGAGCCCTGGAAGTAGTACGACGCCTTCTGCATGGCGGTGGCACCGGACTGCAGGCTCGCGAAACCGCGGTAGTCGGCGCTGGCGATCGCGTACGTGAAGCCTTGCGGGACATGCACCACCAGGTTCAGCTGGCAGTTCTTCCGGAAGTCGGTCGAGCTCGCACCCACGCCCACTTTGGCGAGGTACTCGCTGTAGGTCACGGTGAAGGCCGTGTTGTCCTCGGACACGGCCACTGCGGCGGACCCTGGGCGACAGCCCGATCCGTTGACTGTCGCGATGTCGATCGTGATTTTGTCCGGGGGCGCGATGCTCACAGCGGAAGCATTCTGAGAGGCCAGCAACGAAGCGAGAATTGCCGCTGTCGCGCCACCTGCGAAAAGTGCACGGGACATGATTCTCCCATCGGGAAATGTGAGGGGTTCATCCGGAAGTGACCATGCCTAGGCATGATCATGTCAACTCTTCAAGTATTTCGTGGCGCTTCTTGAAGAGCCGGATCGAGTGGAATGGTAGATACCAGGGCAGGGGCTGGCTAGGGCCGTTATCGGCCTCTTGCGTATGCGCCGGAACCGGCCACAGAGAAAAGCGGCACCGGGGTGCACTTTCGTGACCCTCGGTGCCGCTTTGTAACAAATGTCAGCCGTTGCCGCAGGCGTTGCCGAAGGCCGGGTTCAGCAGGGCGATCACATCGACAGTGTTGCCGCAGGCGGCGAGCGGCACGTGAATCGGAGCCTGAATGACGTTGCCCGACAGGATCCCGGGGGAGCCGGCAGCGGCACCTTCGGCACCCGCGTCCGCCATGGCGGGGGCAGCGCCACCCATGGCCATGACGACGCCCGCGACAACGACAGCAGCCTTCTTGTGCTTCATTATTTTGATCCTTTCAGCAGTGGTGCCGTACGCAAGCCCGACCTTCGCGCTGCGCTGCCAGTTCCCTGTTCATGAACACCTCTGCAGGACTAGTAACGACTGGATTCCCGCGAAGAAACCTCGGTATGGCCGCCGTCCCGAAAAGTCACTCGTATGCAGCACGGCGGTTTATCGGACCGCCGGAGGATTATTTGCGGGGATGATCTCCCGCCGCTCCGGGCATTCCCGTCCCGCTCGTGTGCGGCCGTTTGTGAATACCGGCGGAGGGTCTTCAAGAGGCCCTCCGCCGGTGAGGCAGATCGTCGCACGTATCCGGATGCGCCATGCCAACAGGAAGCACGACTGCCCCACGACGCAATGCGCCGCCGGCTGGAGGCTTGTACCCGAATAGATCCCGGTACGGTCTGCTCCGCCATTCCATCACTCCCTGGCGACCGCCCGGCCCCGTATTCACCCGTTTGCTGAATGAATTCCGAGAGTCCGGCAGAATTGCTGATCGAGACGTTGTTTGGGCATCAAGTACGCAATCGAAACGATGAGGTGCAATGTGAAGATCCGAATACCGGTCCACCCGGTCGGCGGGGCTGCGGATTCACTCACATGGCCCACATCGGCACGCTCGTAGGGTAATTGGGCTGAACAGGGGTACCGGCGTCGTCGGCCGTGTCATCTCCATGCGTATCCCGTTTCGATCTATGTGAGCCCTAACGTTGGGCAGAACATCGAGCAGAAGGTGCTATTTCCCATGAAGACTGCCAAGAAGGCCGCCCTGGTGCTTGCCACCGCTGGTCTCGCCGCCGGTGCCGCCTCCGGATCCGCGTTCGCCGATGCCGGTGCGGACGGCGCCACCGCCGAATCGCCGGGCGTCGTCTCCGGCAACCAGGCCCAGGTTCCGGTGCACGTCCCGGTGAACGTCTCGGGCAACACCGCCAACGTGATCGGCCTCCTCAACACGGCCTCCGGCAACGTCGCCTCCAACGGCTGAGCCGAGCTTCGCCACACCAGGGTGGGGGGGGGGGGGGGCGGGGCGGGGGGGGGCCCCGGCCGGGGTGGGTGGGGGGGGGGGGCGCCGGGCAAAAGAATGTCGCGGGCCGCCGCCCCCC